>CAJQGN010000226.1 GCA_905477545.1 uncultured Acidimicrobiales bacterium
CTTCAGGGGAGATGTGCGGTCGACAATTGCAAACCAAACTCCGGCTATAGCAACCAGAACACTAGCCACATATAAGGCAAGAGACATTGATGCGATCTCGCTTCTTGAGCCTGGTCCCGTAGGCGCCATGTGAGCAGAGATAAAGTGCTGTCTGCTCAACCGGGCCCAAACATTCCGATTGCGGTGATCGCGGGGTCACCTACGAGTAGTGCCTTTCTTTCTAAATGATCAGCAAGTAGGCCGGCAGGAATGTTTAAGACAAGCCGAGCAAATGCAAAGATGGTCAGAGTCAGTTCGACGACTGTTGCGCTAGCGCCAAATTTGACCGCATAGAATGGGAGGGCCGGTCCGACTGCACCTTGACCGGCCATAACAAGAAAAGTTGCGTAACAAAGAAGCATAAATTTTTCAGAGCGGTGAGGTTGCTCATCTGGTTCATGCACCTTTTCTTGTCATCAGTAACTGAACAAGTATTCAGTTATGAAGGCGAAGATCGATGGATCTTACTACGATGGGCACAAGGCAATAGGAGTGTTTCATGCAGGTTGACCATCCAATTATTTCAGCAGATTCGCACATAGCTGAAGCTCCCAATACGTACACGGATTATATTGATCCGAAATGGCGTGATGTAGCTCCCCATGTTGTGGAGACCGAAGATAAAGGCGACTTGTACGTTATTGATGGGATGAAACGAACAATCAATATGGGTTTGATAGCAGCTGCAGGTCAAGCTCCTGAGGATTTGAACCCAAAAGCGAAATGGCACGAGCTTCCCATAAGCAGTTGGGATTCCGACTACAGAATTGCCGATCAAAATAAAGACGGAGTATCTGCAGAAGTTATTTACCCATCAGTCGGAATGGTTCTGTGTAACCATCCGGATGAGGACTATAAAAAAGCATCAATGGATGCATACAATCGTTGGATTAGCGATTACTGCTCTGTCGATACAAACCGGCTACTGGGGATAGGCCAAACGCCTCTTCGTTCAGTAGCCGAAGGTATTTCAGATCTTGAAAAAATGAAAAATGCAGGATTGCGTGGTGTGATGATGCCAGGTAACCCTTGCACTGAGTTCGATTTTGATGACCCTCAATGGGATCCCTTTTGGCAAGCAGCGACTGATTTAAAAATGCCTGTTTCCTGGCACATCCTTACAACTCGAGAGTCAGGTAAACCGAGAGGCCCAAAGGCTAATTCCTTTATGACTATTATCCGGGCGAATCAAGACATCATGGGCACTCTTGTTTTCGGTGGAGTTTTTGAACGAAATCCTGGCCTTAAAGTTGTTTGCGTGGAGGCAGATGCAGGATGGGTCCCTCACTACATGTACAGAATGGACCATGCTTATAACCGGCATCGATTTTGGTTGCCGCCGGGAGAAGAGCTTTCCAAATTACCGAGTGAGTATTTTAGCGAGCACATCTACACCACATTTCAGGATGATTGGGTTGCCTTTAAAATGGTTAACGATGTTAATCACAAAAGACTTCTATGGGCGAATGATTTTCCACATAGTGATAGCACCTGGCCCTGGAGCCAAGACCTGCTCGACAAACATGCAGCTAACCTCTCGGCTGAGCAACGTATAGATATCTTATGTAACAACGTCGCCGAGCTTTACAATATTGATGTTTCCTCCCTCCCTATCGGGGGAGACAAGCTTGTAGCGGCTGCTTCATAGCTAGTTTGTTGGCTTGAAGTAGCAGATGCCGCATCTGTCTTATGAAGACGAAGTTATTAATAGTTAAATAAGGGTTAGCATTAGGTAATGGAGATAGTTTCGGCTCGGCTCAATGCAAGCGACGTTTATGCTGCTCAAGAGGTTTATCACGCTAACGGTTGGACTGATGGGCTTCCGGTTATTCCTCCAACTAAAGCGCTAGTTGAAGATTGTCTTAGCTGGGCAATGTTATCTCCTGAACATATAGTCGGTATCGAACCAGTGCGAGAGAGAGCTATAACTGCTGAAAAATTGGCGATTAACTCGGTTATGGCTGGTTGCCTGCCGATGCATTTCCCATTAGTAGTGACAGCAATGACAGCGATGTTGCATAAAGATTTCCTACTTCACGGCGCAACGGCATCGACCGGCGGGTCAGCAGTATTACTGATTGTTAATGGGCCAATTCGCCGTGAGCTTGGAATGACAACGCAGTTTAACGTTTTAGGCAATAGCGATCGAGCATCTGCAACTGTTGGCAGAAGTATCCGGTTGGCTTTAATGAATCTATTAAATGTTCGACCCGGAGAAATTGATCGTTCAACCCTTGGTCATCCGGGTAAATTCAGTTATTGCGTAGCCGAAGACGAAGAGAATTCTTGCTGGGATTCTTTAGCCTATGAGCGGTTGGGTGACCCAAATGTATCCGCCGTTACAGCGATGGCAGCTATGGCCCCTCGGCAGGTGATGAACGAATGGACTACAGATCCAAGAGAAATTTGCGAGACCTTTTCGGCAGAGATTAGATCGAACCAATTGAATTATTCGATTTGGCCGGGTAATTATGTGCTGATAATTCCACCGCAACTCAGAGCACATTTTGAAAAAGCAAAATGGACGAAGGCTGATATCAAAGAATGTGTTTTTGAACGTGCTCGGGTGCTTCGCGGAGAGTGGGCAAATGTGGGGAAAGGCTCGGTCGTGAAAGACCGTGCTAACCGTGAGTACCCAGCGTTAAACGAGCCAGATGACCTAATGATCGTTGCTGCCGGCGGCCCAGCTGGGGGATTTGCTGCGATAATACCCCCGTGGCTAGGTTCGAAAAGTCGTGCATCGACAGCTGCTGTTGGTGCATGCGTCGACTGTGAGGTTTCATAAGGATGGAGTTTCTAAACCCGAGCTATGAAGAAACAAAAATAAATCAGAGACCAGCAGATCGATTAATTGAATTGCGTGGAAAAACAGTTGGCATTATTTCGAATGGTAAAGAAAATACTGCACCATTTTTTGAGTATCTATCTCGAATTTTAGAAAACAAATATGGCGTTCTCAAGGTAGTGCAAAGGATTAAGGGCAACTACAGCGCCCCGGCCGAAGATGATCTTATGGCAGAGATCGTTGGCTGGGATGCTGTACTAAGTGGCGTGGGAGATTGAGGAAGCTGTTCGTCATCCAGTTTGGTTGACGCGGTTGTAGCTGAGCGTTATGGAGTGCCAGCTATGAGTATTATGACGAGTGCCTTCGCAGACGCGGCTGAGTTGATGGCGTTAGTTCAAGGTGTACCGGATCATCGATTCGCTGTTATAGAACACCCAATCGCAAGCGCTGATACCGGTGGGTTGCGGGAGCGAGCTGAAGTCGCAGCGGCTGTTTTCGCAGAAGTGGTTTTGGTCGGTTAGGTATTTTCAAATCGAGCGTAATCGAGAGGCAAGGCAGTCGTTTTCTTTAAACTCTCCATTTCAAAAATAGTCCTGACGTCGTATAACGAAACTCGATTTATAAGCCGCTTGTAGAAACTGTCGTAGGTCAGAATGTCGGGAACTATGACTCGAAGCATGTAGTCGATTTCCCCGGAGGTACGAATCGCTTCAATGATCTCTGGAAATTCTCCGATTGCGGTTTGAAAGTCTTGCAACCATAAGGCCGAGTGATCGTTAGTCCTAATTTGAACTAAGGCACTGATTCCGAGATTAAGTAACTCAGGATCAAGTAGTGCAACTCGGTTAAGAATCACTCCTTCTTTGACTAGATTTTGAACTCTTCTCCAGCAGGGTGTCGCTGTTAGTCCAACCTGTTCGCCAAGTTCACGTGCTGAGATAGAGACATCTGTTTGTAGGATGTGCAGGATTTCCCGATCAATAAGGTCCACAATAACATATTATCTTAATAAATAAATAAAAAATAGTATAATATTGCTTTAAACTGAATTATATCGATAAAAAAAACAAAACAACTTCGCACCGTATCGTCTAATTTTCAAATTATGAAGATCCGAAATTATTTCACGGAGCACCCAGCGTCGATCGGTGAGTCTTATCGCCAGCATTTGAGCGTTGCTACTCGGTACAGTGCGCAGCTTTTTCTCGCTGCCGGTGCGTGCGCTGTACACGCAGTAATTCCTAACTTGTTCACAACGACTGCGAGTGCGAAAATTAAAGATTTGTATAGTCAGATGGGAGAAAGTGGTAGAACTAAATTGGAGATATAGCTGGTTATATGGAAACGGAAGTCATATTTTTACTGATAAGTACCCCCAAAAGCCTGATGGTGAGAGTGGTGGTTCATGGGACCGCTAGATGTTCTAAATAGAGATGATGGAACGAAGGTTTGCCCGTGGGGAGAAAGCCATTCAGACTATGCTGACTATCACGACCAAGAGTGGGGTGTTCCAGAGACCAGCGACTTTCGATTATATGAGAAAGTTTGTTTAGAAGGTTTCCAGGCAGGCTTGTCATGGCTGACGATTCTCAGGAAGAGAGAAAATTTCCGAAGAGCTTTTTTAAATTTTGATATCGAAAAAGTAGCCGGATTTACCCATAAAGATGTGGCACGTCTCATGGAAGACGCTGGAATTATTCGACATCGTGGCAAGATAGAAGCAACGATCACAAATGCCCAGAAAGCTTTTCGGTTAATTGATAGGTATGGCAGTTTGTCTTCTTTTGTGTGGAGTTTCGAACCAGATAATGCGAAAGCGAATGTGGTTAACGGTGCTCAACTAGTTAGATCAGTTAGTGAGGAGTCGACTCAAATGAGCACAGCTTTAAAGAAATTAGGTTGGAAATTTGTTGGACCAACTACCTGTTATTCTCTGATGCAGGCAAATGGTATTGTCAACGATCACCTTCCCGATTGCTACCGATGGTCGGAAATAGAAGAGTTACGGAGCGTTTTGACACGACCATAAACCGGTTTAATCGATTCGAAGTTGTAGCCATTGGTAAAACTTCGAAATCTAAAGGAACCAGTTAAAAAGATTTCAAAAGCGTATTATCTACAACGTGAACGTTAATGAAATAAATGAGGTCCCTCTCCCGTATGAAGGAGATCGCCAAGCATTTAGTGTCTGTTTCGGATGCGGAGCCCAAAACCAGCAGGGCCTTCGACTAAAGTTTTCTCAGTACATAGATGGCACGATCGAAACCAGGCACAGCGTAGCGTTTCATCATTGTGGCCTTGAGACAGTGGTGCATGGTGGTATCCAAGCGACAATCTTAGATGAAGTAATGGGTGTGGCAGCTCAGACTTCTACCCAAAAATCGAGCTCTGATGCGGCTTGCGTTACGGCAGAAATGCATCTCACATACAGGCGACCTGTGCCTATGTCTCTCGAGGTAGTGGCGCGAGCTAAACTCATCGCAATTGAGGGCAGAGATATTCATGTGTCGGGAGCTATCTATGGTGTAGATGGTGCAGAATTAACGTCTGCCGTATCTCGATGGAGACAGCTGCGACCTTAAAGGCTTTCAATAATTCTTAGTTTGACGAATCCCTAATTCTGTAACTAGGTGGGTCATCGGAATGTCGTGAGATTCCGAAGGCAACTGCTCGAAAATAAGGTTTTCGGTGGTTACTCCGATCATTAGACAGCTTGGGTTCAGTTTCGGGAGTAGCTGATCATAATATCCTGAACCATGACCGAGCCGGTTCCCAAATTCATCGAATGCGATACCGGGGATCAAACTGACGTTGATCTTATCGAGTCCAATTGTTCTCGAGTTTTCTTTCGGTTGTAGGAAGCCGAATCGATGGATTTCAGTCTTTTCGGTAGCAAGGTGCACTGTTAGAGAACCAACTTCTGGGGTTCGAGTAACAGCGAAGTTGCTCCAACCTAAGGCATCGGCGAGAGGGTCCAATGTGATTTCATTTCCGAATGCTCTATAAAAAAGGAAAGTTCCGCGGGTTGTTTTTAGAAATTTTATGAGGTGTTCAATTATTATATCGCCGGAATTTTCTGACCTTGCCCATTGGACAGAACGTAAAGATGTTCGCCAGTCAGATTTACTGGAAAGGTGGGTGAGCGGCGGCAAGTTAACCCCCACTCACGTTTACCTCAGCGTCTGGGCTTAGCTTTACGTCAGCGTCAGGGTTTTGGAGCCAACCATCTGGTAGCGAGACTTTACGAGGTCCTCCGGTGTGGCTTCGCTTAACGCGGACTCCTTCTAAGGGGAGTGTTTGATCGAAGTCAAAGTTGTCAGTAACTGCTTGGAGTTCATCTTTAGAAGAAACGGCGTGAAGAAGACGTCTAGTTTCTTTACCAACTGGATATCCGGCAACGTACCAGCCAGCATGTTTTCGAAATCTTCGAACAATGCTTTCCTCGGGATCTTCGAAATAAAAGTTTATGAGCTTGTCGAGATGCGTCAGCATGGTAGTGGCTACCAGACCTAATGTAGGTCTGGTATAAGACGGCTCGCGTCCACTTAGTACCGATACTAAGTCGTTGAAAAGCCACGGGCGCCCTAAACAACCGCGACCAATTTCGATCCCTGCGGCACCGGTATGTCTAAGCATTCGTAATGCATCCCAAGGCTCCCAAATGTCACCATTCCCAAAAACTGGGATATCGATGTGCTCAACCAAAAGTCGAATAGCATCCCAGTCGGCATGGTCAGAATAAAGATCGTAAGCAGTTCGTGCGTGAAGAGTAACGCCGACGCACCCCGCATCTTCAGCTATTTTTCCACTATCAAGAAAAGTTAGATGATTGTCGTCGATGCCTTTGCGAAACTTGATCGTGACAGGGACATCTTCAGCTGCGTCTACAGCTGCTTTCACAATGTTGTATAAGAGCTTTCTTTTAGCAGGAATTGCTGCTCCGCCGCCGTTGCGGGTTACTTTAGGAGCGGGGCATCCAAAGTTCATGTCTAAATGATCAATATTGAGGCGTTCTCGAAGTAATCGCACTGAGCGCGTGACGTATTCGGGGTCAGTCCCGTAGAGCTGAACAGATCGAATTGGCTCATTTGCGCCAAATTCAGCAAGTTTCCAAGTGAGTGCATTTTCTTCTACAAGGGCTCGGGCTGTGATCATCTGATTGACATATAGACCTGCGCCCCAATCTAAGCAAAGAGAGCGGAAAGGCCAATCAGTAACACCAGCCATGGGAGCAAGAACAACGGGTGTGTCCAAACGGATAGGACCTAGCTCTATAGGTTTGAATTCATTCTCAGCGGCAACAGAAACCCCTTCGTTGAGGGGACTTCGATAGGGACCCGTCATGGTGTCTCTCTGCCAGGAAGAAGTATCCCAAAATCGGAAAGAGTTTCGACAGTTTCAGTAAGAGGAAGCCCCACGACGTTGGTGTAACTACCGCTAATAGAGCGGACTAGGGTGCTGCCAAGGCCTTGGATCGCATATGCACCTGCTTTTCCTGTAAATTCAGCTGTTTGTAGATACCAAGTAATTGTTGCCTTGTCTAACTCGACGAATTCCACGGCAGTGGTAACGAGCAAAGTCTCAACTCTAGATTGCGACTTTATAGTAACGCCGGTATGAACCTCATGAATTTTCCCGGATAGCCTCGTTAACATCTCACAAGCATTTTTTTTGTTAGATGGTTTCCCAAGAATATCTCCGTGAAGGGAGACACATGTATCAGCAGCCAAAATCACAGCCGCGTTGTTGACAGTCTGAGTTGCTGCTTTCTCCGCAGATATACGTTTCACATAAGCAGTTGCTGACTCGAATCGGGAAACTGATTCATCAATGTTGGGGTTGACTGCGCAAAATTTAATTCCGAGAGATTGAAGTAGAGCTTTGCGACGAGGGGAACTTGACGCAAGAGTCAAAAAAGGTTGCACAATTATAGTTTGGCCGGCTGAGCGCTTAGATGCCAAGACAAGGAGCGGAAATTCGTTCTTTTAACGCCGGCGAAAATTAATTAATGTTTCACCGGGCATAAGTCACAGAGCAAAGGTTTGTTGGCGAGGTAAGTTCAATTAGAGCGCGGAAACTTCTCGGGCCGTAGATAGCGTCTGAGCTTGAAGCGGTGTTGATTGCGAGAAACTTTAGCTCCTTAACCTAATTTGAATAATTAGAATTTTATGTTTTGTTATTTACTGTTTCAAACCGTTAGCTAATCCGAATAGGAATCGTCTTTAATCTTAAATCCTGTTTACGAAAATCAACTTAGGTTTGATGAGGCAAAGCCCCGAACAATTCGTTACTGTTTGGCCAGTGGAATTCAACTTAGCTCGAATAATTGCAACTATCGCTGAAAAGCAACCTGACCGTGTTGCTCTGATGCATCGAGGAAACGAGATAAAATTTCCGACCTTTGTTGAACGATTCCGCCGTTTAGGTGGAGCTTTCGAATCAGCAGGCTATGGCTGTCGAGTTGAACGGCTGAATTTACAAGGTCATGAGAGTGGTCAAGATCACATTGCTTTGTACCTGAATAACGGTCCTGAATATTTAGAAGCCATGCTGGGTGCATGGTCAGCTCGTGCAGCGACCTTCAACGTCAACCATCGGTACGTATCTGAAGAGCTCAAATATTTATTTGAAGACAGCCAAGCGCGCGTGATCGTAGTTCATTCGATGTATGCGCCTAATTTGCTAGAGATTCTTCCTGACCTTTCCAATATTGAGTTGATAATACAGATCCCAGATGATTCTGGTAATGGGCTTATTCCTGGGGCCATAGATTACGAAACGTTTCTATCTTCTGGTGCGGAGCGTCAGCTCACTGATTGCTCACCGGATGACCTTTATGTCTTGTACACAGGTGGTACTACAGGAATGCCCAAAGGTGTTCTGTGGAGAAATGCTGATTTTTTTGTTGGAGCGCTTGGCGGTTCCAATCGAAAAGAAGGTAGAGAGTACGAGTCATATGAGGAGATAGCCGAGGCAGCCTCGCGAGGGACCCTTCGATGGATGACAAGTGCACCGTTTATGCATGGAGCGGCCCAGTGGATTGCCTTACAAGCCTTGTCAATGGGGCACACCGTGGTGCTTCCTGATGTGACCGACCGCTACGACGCAGCAAGTGTTTTGGAAGCTTGTGACCGTGATGCGGTTGAGTTTCTACAAATTGTTGGTGACGCGTTCGCTCGACCGTTACTAGATGCCGTTGATAGCGGCGCGCCCATCCCAGCAAATTTACGATCGATCATTAGCGGCGGTGCAGTACTAAATGCTGGATTAAAGGCACAGTTGAAAACCACTTTTGAGGGAGTGACAATTCGAGACTCTATAGGTTCGAGCGAAACTGGCGTCCAAGGAAGCAACGTGAGCGGGAAGGGCGAAAAAGTCAGTACTGGTGATTTTGAACCGGCGCCAGGGTCAACAGTTATTAGTGCTGATATGGATCAGAAACTAACTCCAGGAAGTAACGAAGTCGGTTGGTTCGCCATGTCCGGGAGAGTCCCATTGGGATATTTCGGCGATGCAGCTAAGACATCAAAAACTTTTCCAGTGATAGAACAAGTGAGGATGTCAGTACCGGGAGATAGAGCGCGATTACTTTCCGATGGTCGGATTGAGGTCCTCGGGCGTGATTCAGTAACTATTAACTCAGGTGGAGAGAAAATTTTTGCTGAAGAAGTAGAAAACGCGATCAAAGTTCACGAATCTGTATATGACGCAGTGGTGTGCGGTAGACCAAGCGAACGGTGGGGCAATGAAGTAGTAGCAATTGTGCAGCTTGTAAGCGATGGAAGCATAGATAGCGCAGCTTTGATACAACACTGTGAAAATCACATTGCTCGTTACAAGTTACCGAAAGTTGTTAAGTTTGTGAATGAGGTCTTGCGTAGCCCCGCAGGGAAGCCTGATTATCGTTGGGCAACAGCTGTTGCGATTGAAGGCAATACTTGAGCGATTTAGAAGCTGAGCGTCGAGGGATCCAAAAACGTGTAGTACGTGTCTTGCAGCTAGGCGTTATTCCAGGTGGACTAGCGATGACATCGGGCTATGCGGCAGCCGCCTTGCTTGGCAGCGAGATAACCGGCAGTGAGACAAAGGGCGCATTAGCGGCGATGTGTTTGAGCCTTGGGGGAACGCTATTGGGTCTTCCTTTGGGAGTCATCATGGCGCGAAGAGGCCGCCGGCTGGGTCTCACAATCGGATACCTCTCGGGAGCGCTGGGAGGATTTTTGGCTTCGGTAGCAGCATTAACCGGTGCCTACATATTATTAGTGTTAGGGATGGTCCTGATTGGGTCTGGGCAAGCATCAAACTTGGCTGCTCGTTATACCGGCGCCGATCTGGCAAGTGATCAGGACCGGGCTGAGAGTATGAGCCTTGTGATGTGGGCGAATACGGTTGGCTCGGTGCTTGGTCCGACGATAGGGCTTGGTTTAACTTCGCTCGGTTCGGAAAATTCGACGGCCCGATTTGCTTTGCCTTACATTTTCTCGACTGTCTTGTTTTCGATCGCAGCATCCATAATTTTCAAATCATTAAAGCCGGACCCACTGCACATCGCAGCTAAATTCGGAGGGGTAAGTGACATTAAGCCCCCTAGTTTCTCAGCGCTTAAGAAACTTGTCTCTCATCCGACAGCTCGGCTCGGATTGTTGGGCATGATGCTTTCTCAAGCAGTGATGGTTGGTGTAATGACTGTCACCCCGCTTCATATGAAAGACGGGGGGCAATCTACTGCGTTCATCGGGCTAATGATTTCTCTACATATTGTTGGTATGTATGCGTTTTCTCCTCTGGTGGGCAAATTAACAGACCACTTTGGCTGCGAAGTAATGATTGGGCTCGGGGCTTTGATGTTGGCTCTGGGTGCAGAAGTGGCCAGCCACACCAGTGCACCGGACGCAATGGGCCACATTGTTGGACTCTTCTTAGTTGGGGTAGGATGGAATTTCTGTATTGTCGCCGCAGGGTCTTTAATAGTTAGTGCATTTGAACCTGGTATTCGGGTTGCGACTCAGGCAAGCGCTGATGTTCTCATGACTGCCACTGGCGCTACTGCCGGTATTTCTTCAGGTTTGGCAGTTGAACAGCGGAGTTTTCATGATCTTGCTCATTGGGCAATGTTTGTTGGATTAGCGTTAGCAGTTATAACCACTATTTCTGTTGTTCGTCGACAGAAAGTAGTAAAAAATGATGAGGTTCCGGCTACCTGAATAGAGGGAAATAGGAATGACTTTTCACCATGTTGCATATGCAACAAAAGATCTTGAAGCGACTCGTCACTTTTATGAGGACCTTATTGGTTTTCCTTTAATCCACACTGAAGTTGTGGAGACCGGTGATTCTTGGATGAAACATGTCTTCTTTGATTCTGGTGACGAGGAATGTATCGCTTTTTTTGCCTTCGAAAATATGGGCGAGCAAAGCAACTGGGCTTCCGACGTCAGTAGTACAGTTGGATTGCCTATTTGGGTCAATCATGTAGCCTTCAAGGCCTCGAAAGACCAACAAGATCTAACTCGAGCACGAATGGAAATAGAAGGAATTTCGCCAATCATGGATTTAGATCATGGCTGGTGTGCATCGTTATATTACTTAGATCCTAACGGAGTGCTTGTTGAGCTCTGTCGAGACACTCCCGGAATCATTCGAGATGAGAAGACCGCTCGACGGCTGTTAAGCAGACCAATTGGGCAGAAAGAATAGAGTGTTGACCGTTGCCCGAGAATTTGTCGGATTAGAATCACCAATAATTGGCCGCTCGGGCGCTGGAGGGCATCCATGCCAAGGCATCTATTACCGTCCCAGCGAGCTGCAACCTAAGGTCGCTGTCATCGCTACTCATTACAATATTGATTTTAGTGAGCATTATTTAGCTGAATACTGTGCAAAGAGAGGACTCGGGTTCCTTGGATGGAACACCCGATTTCGAGGCGCAGAACCTTACTTCCTACTTGATCATGCGGTTGCCGAAATTGGTGTTGGGATTCGTTGGTTACGCGAGGTTAAGAAAGTAGAAATAATAGTCTTGTTAGGAAACTCTGGTGGCGGGTCTCTGATGGCTGCTTATCAGTCGCAGGCAGTAGATCCAAATTTAAAGCCTGAGTATGGTAGGAAGAACATCGTTGACTCCGCTTACAACTTGTTGCCAGCTGATCTTTATATATCGCTAACTGCGCACCCCGGGCGACCGACCGTTCTAACTAATTGGATGGATCCATCTATCTCAGATGAAAATGATCCGTTAAGTCTGGATGTAAGTTTAGATCCTTTTTCGGAATCGAGAGAAATGCCATTTACCGTCTCTTTCATCGCTTCGTATCGCAAAGGACAAAGGGCACGCAATGAACGCATAAGTCAATGGTGTAGAGATGAGCTTGATCGACTATCAGAACAAAGAGCCCAAGATCGACTTTTTACAACAAGCCGCTTATGGGCAGACCTGAGGATGATCGATGGAAACATAGACCCAAGCCAGAGAGAAACACCAAGTTGTTATCTAGGAGATCCGCGAAAAGCTAACTACGGTGTTTATGGAGTGGGCACGGTAAGCACCTGTCGAACCTGGCTTTCAATGTGGAGTCTAAGAGATTCTCAATGTAGCGCAGAGAGTCACTTAGCACGGATTAAATTGCCGACCTTGGTGATTGATGCAGATCGAGATACGGGCGTATACCCTAGCGATACAGCCACCATTATCGAAAACTTGGCATCAGAGGACCTGACAGCAGCTACTTTCCATACTGATCATTACCTTTTAGATGGCAAAAAAACTAGGGACTCTGTAGCTGATCTAATTACTGATTGGATTAAATCTCACTGCTAATCTTGGAAAAGGCTATTTAAGGCATCTGGCATAGACGATGAGTCTGGCGACGCTACAGCTTTGATCCGAGAAAGGTATGAAACTGAAATAAAGTCATGAAGAATGGCTCCTGTGTCAGACATTGCTGGAAGCTCTTTGAGAGGAGCATCTGCCCAAGTCATATCGACCGTGTATGCATCAGGATCTGTTGGAACTCCTTGAAGCTCAATCTTGCTAATACCTCGAGGTGGCTCTTCTCCCAGTTCAGTAAATTTCCATCCGTTCATTTCAGAAATTTCCAAATTCGGTACGTTTAAATTCACTACAGGGGTGTCTAAATGAATATCAGAAGTCATAGCTTCAAAAACATGACCTGCAACTTGCGCAGCGGAATGCCATTTTTGGCCAACAATCGCGTCTGTCCACGATTGATTCTCCGTCCCGAGTCCCCTAACACTTTGACTAACCGCTAACCCTGGGATACCTGCATTTCTGCCTGTCAACGTGGCGCCAACTGTTCCGGAATGGTAAACCGAGCGACCGACATTAGCGCCAGGGTTGATTCCAGAAACGATGAAATCTATTTCTCCGAAAGTGCCTAATCGCGCAAACATTGCGCACAAAGCTGGAGGACCAGCGACCGTCCAAACTTCGCTGAGACCTCCAATCTTGCGACGTCTCACTTCAGGGCTAGTTAGATGTATCGGTCCCAGCGCAGCTCCTGCACCGGAGTACTCACTATCGGGAGCTACGACTATTACTTCACCGAACCCGGTCATATGATGAGCGAGCACGTGTAGACCTTCTGAGTCGATCCCATCGTCATTTGTCACCAAAATCTTCACGCAGTTAACATAGCTGGTGTAGGAAAATAAGTGATTGTTTGCAGCTAACTGAAAGGCAATAGAACTACTTACTCGATGAGTCGGGCCGGGAAACCACCTTTCGATATTGGACTCCAACGTTCGACAGACAACTCAAGCAACACTTTGCCTTGCTTAACCATTGCTGATCTGTACTCTCCCCAGTCAGGGTGTTCGCCACTAATAACTTTAAAGTATTCGCAAAGCCCATCAAGGGCCGCAGGTAGATCGAGCACTTCAATATTTCCATCAACTTGAACCCATTCAGAGTTAAATTCTTCTCCCATCACACATATAGAAGCCTCTGAATTACGCCTAGCGTTACTAACTTTAACTCGTTCTGGGTAGCTAGAAATTAGAATTTTACCGCTGGAGCTAACGCCCATAGTGACTAATGACATCTGAGGTCTTTTGTCTTGTCGTTGAGTAGAAAGGATGCCTTTGTGGCGAGGTCGAATAAAATTAAGCAATTCGTCTCGCTCAACGCTTCTGTTGGTGGCAATATTTCGAGTCATGGGCACTCACAATATAACCAGTACGAAAGTAGTGCGAATGTTGCACACTTCTGACGTCCATATTGGATACGTTAAAGGCCCGGGTCTCGAACACCGAGCTGTTTGCCAATGTGTCGCACAAGCCCTAGCGATAACAGCGGTAAATTATAACGTTGATGTGATATTGGTCGCAGGTGATCTATTTGATCATGGCCGACTTGAGAGCGAAGTCGTTTTAGAAACCTTAGAGATTCTAACGAAAACTGAAATACCGGTAGTAATTATTCCGGGTAATCATGATGTGCACGACCAGGGTTCACTCTGGGAGCGTTGCCATGAAGAAGTCTCTCGTTCGGGAGTTCTATTGTTACAAGACATGGAAGGATCTCAGCTGGAATTACTAGGCGGGGATTTGACGATCTGGGGACGCGCGATGGCTGAGCATGAGCCCGGTTATAGACCATTAAGCAACTCTCCGAAAAGACCAACTAGCGGTTGGTACGTCGTAGCAGGGCACGGACATTTGAACTTGACTAGTGATGACGCACATCGATCTTCGCCGATTACATATCAAGAGATTCGAGATACTGACGCAGATTATGTGGCGCTAGGTCATTGGCATGTGCTGACTGATGCTAGTTACGAGGGAGTGAAGGCCTGGTATCCTGGAGCGCCGATGGGTAAACCTGGTAACGGGTCAGCGAATTTAATTGTGTTTGGTGAATCTGTTTCGGTCGAGTGTGTGGCGGTAAAGCCGTCTGAGCAAGGTTGCTAAGGTCGTAACGTTTTATTGCTCCTCGATTGTGGCAATTCTACTTGTCAAATGTTCATAATTTTCCATAAGTTTCGCAGCTTGTTTGCTTGTCTCTTCATGTTCTCTGGTCAGAGCCCGAAGAACTTCTGCATCCTCGTAGGTCTTTGGATCTGCGAGTTGCGTTTGAATTTCAGTTACTCTTTTCTCCGCCTTCTCCCAATTCATTTCAACTCGATCGAGTTGCTTTTTCAGGTCCCTTGTTGCCTGGTGACGCTCATTTCTATGCTCTGCAGCAGATCTACGTTCTTGTTTCACGGGAGCCGTTTTTGTTTTACGCGAATGACTACTACTGGACCTTGAAGGCGTATTTGATGAATTACCTGGACGAAGTAACTCCTCTTCGACGCCTTGATGCCAAGTCGCTCGGCCATCACGAACAACAATCAGTGCATCCGCCACATTTCGAATGAGGTGACGGTCGTGAGTCACAAGCAGAACAGTCCCAGGGTAGACAGATAGAGCATCTTCTAGAAGATCGCAGCTGGGTAAATCAAGATGATTTGTGGGTTCGTCTAAGATTAAAAGATTTACAGGGTTAGCCATCACTTCTGCTAGGGCGAGTCTGGTCCTTTCACCACCAGAAAGATCTGCGATTCTGCGATCAACCATTTCGCCACGAAAACCGAATCCGCCGAGAATGGTGCGAAGATTACGAGTACCAGGATCACCGATTGATGACTTGAATTCGGCCAGCACTGTATTATCCAAGTCCATCACTTCGGTGAGGTGTTGAGAAAACGTTGCGTAGTCAACGTTGTTGCCTAATTCGACTTTTCCATAAGATGCAGAGAGTTCACCGGTCAGTAGCTTCAAAAGTGTTGTTTTTCCAGCACCATTTGGGCCCACGAGAGCAATTTTGTTACCTCTTTCAATGACAAAACTAAGATTGCCGAGTACAGCTTTTCCGTCGTAACCGACCGACGCATCTGTTATCTCTGCCACGATTCGCGAAGACCGCTGAGGCGAAGGAAACTCAAAACGTGCTTTAAGCTCTTTTTTTTCAGGGACCTTAATCCGATCAATTTTTTCAAGAGCTTTTACTCGACTCTGAACTTGTCTTGCCTTGGTCGCCTTATATCGAAAGCGTTCAATAAATTTTTCTGTGTGCGCTAGCCTGCGAGATTGCTGTGCAGCGGCCGCTTCTATCTGCGCCAGACGTTCTTCTCGAGCGATTACGAACTCAGCGAATCCACCGACATATTCATGACTGCCGTTGCTGTCGATTTCGATAACTCGATTAGCTACGTTGTCTATGAAGTCTCGGTCGTGACTAACAAATAGTAGAGAGCCATGCCAATCGGAAAGTTGATCTTCCAACCACGCCACCGAGTCGACATCAAGATGGTTTGTAGGTTCGTCAAGAATCAGAATATCCGGGCGCGACAATAGAAGGCGAGCAAGAGATACTCTCATTCGCCATCCGCCCGATAGCTCTCGGACCTGGCGGTCTGTGCTATCTCCGCTAAACCCTAGGCCGGCAAGAACGCGATGAGCCTCGGCTTCTATCGAGTAACCACCTAATTGCTGAAAGCGAGATTGGACTTCACCGTACTCAGCAAGGATTCGCTCATGGTCTGACGTGTCGGGCGAACCTAGCTGAAGTTCCAATTTACTCAGCTTGCTGGCAGCTTCATTTATTTGCTTGGCCCCTTCAAGCGTAACTGCAAGAATTGTGCCATTTAGCTCATCATCGAGTTCTTGCGGTAAGTATCCAATTGTCATCTCTTTTGGTCGGTGCACCTGACCGCTATCAGGTTCTCTGCTCCCAATTAAAATTTCAATTAGCGTTGTTTTACCTACACCGTTGCCGCCGACCAGAGCGATTCGGCGTCCGCTTGACAGCTGAATGCTGACGTCGCGAAACAGTGTCCTAGGTTCATATTTTTTTGTCAGACCAGTGGCGGTTAGCACGTCTGAGAACCCTACCGGTGAGGACCGCTAGAGATACGTTCTTTCGGTGACTTAGGCGCAACAATGAATGCTGCGGCAACCATGGTACATAGCGGAATTATTGACAATAGCGCGTTGAGCTGGCTGTAGGAGGCTGTCAGATTAAACCCGACTGCTATCACGAGCGGCCCGATAGCAGAAGCTCCCACGCCAAATGCGGTAGCCACCCCTCTAATTGCGCCGATGTTGGCGGTACCGAACCATTTAGGGTACAGAACCGATGTTAGGGCTCGAATTGAGCCACCATTGACCCCTAGAAGAAGAGAATACAAAGCCGCTGTAAATCCTGGGCTAACCGATAAATATGAGATGTGGGCTGCAGCCAGAGAAAATTGACAGGTAATTAATAAAATTCGGGCAGAGACCCTGTCAGACAGCCATGCCCAAATAAATCCTGCCCCGATAGTGCCTATAATTTGAGGAATGAAAATTGCTGCTGCCTGAGAAGTAGTAAGTCCCGAAGAGGTCATCAAAGCGAAATGATGAAATGTCAATCCCGTTATCAGAAGAGATGAGACAACCATTACAAGAGTCAAAACCCAGAAGGCTGAGGTACGCAGAGCTTCCCAACAG
>CAJQGN010000227.1 GCA_905477545.1 uncultured Acidimicrobiales bacterium
CGAACAGACACATCCCCCTGATGCGTCCAAGTTTGAATTTTTTTCAGACTTAAATGACCGGTGGTTGACCCCTCGGCGGAGTAAATAAATTATGAGTGATTCAGTAGGCCAGTATCTAAACGAAATCGGCGCGGTTGCCTTGTTAACTGCTGACGATGAAAAAATGCTTTCAAAAGAAATAGAGGCGGCTCGAGAAGCGCGTATTCTTCTCGAGGGCGAAGAACCGGTAACTGTCGGAGAGCGCCGCAAATTAAAAGCAGCAGTTCGAACCGCTGAAGCTGCCCGAGATAGATTTATCAGAGCAAACCTTCGACTCGTGGTCTCAATCGCACGTCGATATCCGCTACCGCCAGCCATGGAACTTCTTGATCTCATCCAAGAAGGAAACCTTGGACTTGAACACGCCGTTGAAAAGTTTGATTGGCGTCGAGGTTTCAAGTTTTCCACGTATGCAACATTTTGGATTCGTCAATCAATCGGCCGAGCGCTTGACCAAAAAGCTTCGCTCATTCGCTTACCTAGTGACCGTTCAGCTAGCCTGAGAGCCGCTCTACGTCATAGCGGTGGCGACGGTGATGGTCTGGACGATGAAAATGCGTGGCTCCAGCGCATCAGCACCCCAACTTCTTTAGACAAAACCATCGGAGATGATGGTGATAGCTCACTAGTCGACTTGATCGGAGATAGCGCCCCAGGGCCAGAAGATCATGCTCTTGAGACTGATAAAAAAGAAATGATTGTCGGTCTTCTAGACCGCTTAGATCCCAGAGCTAAATTAGCAGTGGCTAGACGCTTCGGACTTCTCGATGGGGAAACTCATAGCTATCGTGAAGTGGGAGAAGAGTTGGGCGTTACCGCCGAGGCAGCGCGACGATTAGTTAAACGAGCCGTCGATGATCTACGAGAAGACGCTCTAGTGATTGTTGCCTGAACTATTTACGTCTACCTAGCGCTTAAAACTGCAAATTAGAAGCCCGTAATTTCAAAACAATTATAAAACTTAACTTATTTCTTTTGGACTAAAAGCTTTCTACCCTGCACAATTAGAAACGTGACTATTACCTGGCATCCCGGTTCGTGGAATGACTGCCCAGCAGGGCAACAACCTTCATGGCCCGAAGCAGATTTTTACAACGAGACACTGCACGAACTTGGAACTAAACCGCCGCTGGTTTTTGCAGGAGAAGCGCGTCGGTTAACATCTCATCTCGGACGAGTCGCGAACGGTGAGGCATTTGTTTTGCAGGCAGGCGACTGCGCCGAGTCATTTGATTTGAGCAGCGCTGATGCTATTCGAGACAAACTAAAGGTAATACTTCAAATGGCTGTGGTGTTGCAATATTCAGCCGGACTACCTGTGGTCAAAATCGGCCGCATCGCTGGTCAATTCGCTAAGCCAAGATCATCAGGAACCGAGACGCGCGATGGAGCGACGTTACCCAGTTTCAGAGGCCACATTGTAAACGATATTAATTTTGAGGAATCCTCTCGTAAACCAGACCCGAATAGACTCCTGCAGGCTTACAATACCTCAGCCGCTACTCTCAACCTTCTTAGAGCTTTCACACGTGGCGG
Organism: uncultured Acidimicrobiales bacterium; assembly: GCA_905477545.1. Classification (GTDB taxonomy): domain Bacteria; phylum Actinomycetota; class Acidimicrobiia; order Acidimicrobiales; family Poriferisodalaceae; genus UBA9040. Next base: position 1,576 of record CAJQGN010000227.1, read on the forward strand.
CTACGCAGATCTCAGACAAGTACACGAATGGAATCAGGAGTTCGTTGCGTCAAGCCCTGCAGGTAAAAGGTACGAAATTTTAGCCACCGGCATCGAAAAAGCCCTAAATTTTATGACTGCATGCGGATTCGACACCGATGATGCAGCGATGCGACAAGTTGAGCTGTACACGAGCCACGAAGCTCTTCTCCTAGGCTACGAGCAAGCCTTAACAAGGCAAGACAGCATTACTGGTGATTGGTATGACTGTTCAGCGCACATGCTATGGATAGGCGAACGCACTCGCGAGTTGGACGGGGCGCACGTCGAATTTCTTAGAGGTGTCCACAACCCGATTGGGTCGAAAATTGGCCCTTCAACCAGCCCTGGCGATGCACTAGACCTTTGTAACGCCTTGAACCCAGATAAAGTTCCAGGACGCCTGACGCTCATCAGCCGCATGGGAGCGGGAAAAGTTGGCGAACACCTACCAGCGATCCTAGAGGCGGTTTCGGCGGCTGGACATCCGGTTGTTTGGCAATGTGATCCCATGCACGGAAACACCTACGCTACCGAATCAGGCATCAAGACACGGGATTTCGATGTCATTATGACCGAGGTTCGCGAGTACTTCGAAATTCATCGGGCAACAGGAACTTGGCCCGGTGGTGTTCATTGCGAGTTAACTGGTGACACAGTCACCGAATGCGTCGGCGGCAGCGATGCTTTGGCAGCCGATCAGCTAGGTGAACGTTACGAAACAATGTGCGACCCCCGCCTCAATGGGCGACAGTCGTTAGACCTAGCATTTGGGGTTGCCGAACTCTTATCTGGATTCAGGTAAAGTACCTCTAGCCCAGCGGTCACATGATAGCCACCACAAACTTTTGCTGTCCGGTCGACACGACATTGAATGTTTTTAGGCTAGATGGTCTACGAAACCCTCTAACTGACGCAGGTTTCTGCATTCAAAAACACCATCTGTATGAGTGGAATATTCACTAATAACAGAATCACCCGTGTCCCAATAAGATTTAGGTTCGGGATTAAGCCAGAAAGTAGATCTAGCTTTCTTAGCTGTCTCTTTTACCACCCAAGCATTAGTAGCGTGATAGTTGTTCCGAGCATCACCTAAGAACATTACGGTTGATTTAGAACTAATTTCATGACCAAACTTTTCCCAGAAAACACCAAACGCATGCCCATAGTCTGAGTGACCGTCTACCCAAACTACATCTGCCTCGGTGTTTACCCGGTGCACAGCATTATTAATATCTTCTTCGTCTTGGAACATCCTCGTAACTTCGTCAATACCGTCGATGAACACGAAAGAACGAACCTTACTAAACTGATTTTGTAAGGCGTAGACAAGGTGCAGAGTAAACCGAGCAAACGCAGCGACTGAACCAGATATGTCAGCTACGACAATCAGTTCTGGTTTATTCGGCTTTGGGTTCCTAAACCGAGGCTCTGCTGGCACACCACCATAGCTCAGCGACTGTCGAACAGTTGCCCTGAAATCTAGTGGACCACGACGTTTGTGTTTTCGCTTTCGCGCTAATCTGGCTGCCAGTTTCCTCGTCAGCGGTTGAATGGCTTTACGGATACTCGCCATTTCTTCACGGCTAGCGTGCATGAAGTCCACGTCTTCAGGAAGTGGTTTCTTCAAGGTCTTAGCCATCGCTTCGACACCACGATCAGCTACTAAACGCCGCCGAATCTCTGCCTCAATTTCTTTTTTAAGATCTTCGATCCGGTTCTGGAACTCTTCCCGCTCTAGACGCTCTTGCAGTGAGGTCAGATCACTCTCCGACTTCTCCCCTGCCTCTTCCATCATGCGCTCGAGCATTCCGTCAAGATCTAGGTTGCGTAAGGTCCTATAAAGATAATAGGTACCGCCCACAGGTCGCCCAGGCTCCATGCCAGCAAATTGAGTGACAGCAGCTCTAGCCATCGCCGCCATCATCGCCTCATCGCCATTCATAAGAGCGCGATATAACATCTCGGCAATTTCTTCCGGGCTCATATCTTCGCCCGAGCCTCGTCCTCCCATGCCTTTCATCTGCTGAGACATCCACTCTTCGAGCGAATCCTCGTCAATCTCGCCATCTTCATTCTCGGTAACCGAATATTCTGGGCCTCGCATGGAAAAGTAGACTTCGAATACCGTCTCGAAAGCTTTCCAATGTTGTTCATTTTTAACTAATGTCGTAGCCAACGCATACTTAAACGCATCCCTATCTTCTATGGGAATGTGTTTAATAGCTTGCATCGCGTCTAAGTTCTCAGTTAGCGAGACTGGCAGACCAGCGTTACGCAGTTCAACTACAAAACCACTCATTAAATCGAGCATCTATTTAGCCTTCGATCGATAGTTC
>CAJQGN010000228.1 GCA_905477545.1 uncultured Acidimicrobiales bacterium
CACGTAGATGACCGTAGCTGGATAAAAGAGGTAATAGCACATCGCTGTGCCACTCTTTAGGATATGGATTCCCTAGAGATGCTGTCATCGGACATTGGAAGCTGTCGATTGTGTCCAAGATTGGTTGAATGGCGAGAAAAAGTAGCGCTTGAGAAAAGAGCTGCTTATAAGCAACATCAATATTGGGGTGCTGGCGTTCCAGGTTTTGGTGATCCGTCGGCCAAAGTTTTAGTTGTTGGACTTGCACCCGCCGCTCATGGGGCAAACCGAACTGGACGTGTTTTCACAGGTGATCGATCAGGAGATTTTTTGTTCGGCTCGTTGTTCAGGACAGGATTTGCGAATCAGCCGTTAGCTGAGTCGCTGGATGACGGTCTTTGCCTTGATAATGCATATGTAACTGCGGCGGTGAGATGTGCTCCTCCGGGTAATAAGCCAACCCCTCTGGAACGTGACAGATGCCAACCTTTTATACTTCGAGAGCTCTGGTTGCTTCCGCAGGTTGAAGTTGTCGTGGCGTTAGGGAAGTTTGGTTACCAAGTGATTTGTAATTTAATGAATATCAAACCCCTCCCTCAGTTTGGTCATGGAGTTACTGTCCCGATACCGGAGAGCAAGCTGGGTGGGAAAGATTTCGCTGGCGGCCACATAGTTTCTTCTTATCACCCGAGTCAGCAAAACACGTTTACAGGGCGATTAACTGAGCAGATGTTGGATGATGTTTTCATTGCAGCGCGCGAGCTGGCAGGCCTACCCTTGAATTGAGTTGGCTAAATGTTTTTTGCGTTGGATTTACTTAGATCAGGTTCGTAAACCAGCTTTATTTTCGTGTTGGAACCGGGAGTAGCGCAGGTTTCGAAGTAGCAAAATCTGGCCACCGTTTGCGAGATTTCTCGCTGAGTTTATGCATCAGGGCAATAGCTCCCGGATCATCGTCTCCCGGTCTGCCGATTAAGGAACCATCTTCAAGCATTTTCATAATTATTTCTCGGCCGATAGGGGTTCGAACAATCGTTAATGTCCAGTTGCTGAAGTTCCCGATTCCTCCGGTGGAGATATCGGCGTGTTCAGCCGCAAAATCTGGACAGTGGTTGCAGCCTTCTCTGGTCCAAGCATGACACTCTTTTAAATTAATTTCGTAATAGCCGCCGTCATGTGTCCATATTTGGAACACGCCTTTGATATTTGTTTTTTTGATCGTTCGTCTGTCTAGTCCGTATTTTTGCTCAAACAACTCTTCGAAAATCGCTTCGTCGAAAGATTTGGAGCAGAGTAGCCCTATATTAAGCGCGAAGCGGTTACCTACTTTGCCTATTTTGCGTGATTTGGCTACCGGTACGATAGAGCTTTGGCAGCTCATCCCTACGAGTGCAATTTTTTTGGAGCCAGCTTCAATAGCTTCATCGTAGGCGAGTGTGTTGGCTGAGTATGTGTAACGACTACCAGCACCGCGAATCACATCGTCACGGTTATAGGCTACTCCAGGTGATGCAGTCCACTGGCTGCCTTCTCCGTCGCCTACATATGAGGTTAAGGCACTGTCAATATATCCATGTTCGAGAGCCCATATAAGGATTGCGGAGACTAAGCCTCCATCTTGACCAATTTCGTGGATGAAATCATCTGACGCTCTCGTGAGAATAATGTCCTTATAAATTCCTGAGGGTTCATTTTCTTCTCTACTTCGATCGAAAAGAAAATCATCTGCCTCATCTTCCCAGGTTCGAAACCGTGGACAGGCGCGCGTGCAACTAGTGCATCCTTTTTGCCCGTGTCCGCAATCCTCGGGACCTAGTTCATCCTCAATGTGGAAGGGTTTAAATCCCCCCTGCTCATGGTTATAGCCGATTACATCATGAGGGCAGCTAATCACGCATCCAGCACAGCCTGTGCAGAGTCCTGATGTGATGACTTCATCATGTAGCTCCTTCCACTGGAACGTCCAACGTTCCTTAGTTTTGTTTTCCGGAGGAGTTTCGGTAACAGCCATATGTAAAGAGTACGCCGATCTACGTGCAGTTGGGCCAACGGTTAGCTACCGATAGCCTAACAAAGCTTACCGTGTGGCCATTGGTCGCTCTGATAACACTGTTAACCTTTCTTATTTCCCGAGGATTCATGAACGAAAAAGAGCTCTTAGACTTGGTTTCTGATGCCCGAGTAGCCACGTTGGCAACGATTCGTGCAGATGGAAGAGTGGACCTAGTTCCAATTACTTTCGCATATGACGAAAACTTGATTGTTACTGCTATCGACCATAAGCGAAAGTCAACTATTGAGTTGAAGCGTTTGGATAATATACGTCAGTTTCCGGAAGTAACGCTTCTGGTTGACCACTATGACGATCAGGACTGGGAGCAACTCTGGTGGGTGCGTATACGTGGTAGAGCTCGGGTATATGAAAGCGGTGCAGAGCATGAGGCTGCGGTAGGGCTTTTGCAAGCTCGTTATCCGCAATATCTTGAAAAGCGACCAATGGGCGCCGCAATAGTTATTGAAAGAACCGAAATTACCGGATGGTCTTCTAAAAAATAAGAGGATTGTTAGATGGTCATTGACTCAGTATCTCGTAGTCAATTTGTACGATTGTGTCGCAAATATTAGTGATATTAGTGAGATGGTTGCGGCCTTAACAATCTAAGTTTGTTTTCTAAACAATGATAGGTGACTTATGTCACATATCATTAACGAATTAGAACGAGAATTGCTAGCTTCTGTCCTGCTCATAACGTTAATTGTTCGGTCTGAGCTCTGACAGCGAGAGAGTTGAATTCGTTGAAAATTTTTTCTGATGAGTTAAATACGGTTGAGTCATCTCGCCATAGGAAAACTGTGAGCTTTTTGATTCTTGTAATGATATTTGCGATAACTGGAATTGTCAGTAGCTGCACCGAAGACGACCAGCGTTATCCGGTAGATGGTGTTTCATCAGAATCTAGAGAAAGACCTGCGCTCAACAATGTTGAATTTGTCTGGGAACAGGCAGAGCTCCAGCGAAGAGATCTCATTAAAAATTTGACAGAAAAAATAACTGCCGGGTCCTGGGGAGTGGGAGATGACAACGTCTTGAGGGGCCCAAGTGGATTTTCAGTGGATCTTAATAATTGCCCGGAAGACTGGGACAATGGGGCCGGCATTACCGAAAACGAGATATCTTTTGGCCAAACTATTGTCAAATCAGGGAACCTAGCTGCTTATGGCAATATCACTGTCGGAATGTCAGCATATTTTGACTTTATTAATGAAACGGGCGGAATCGATGGCAAAAAAATAAAATGGATTTCGTACGATGATGGATACGTAGCATCTCAAACTATCGAGCACGTTGAGGAATTAATAGAAGCCGACAACGTTTTGGCTATCAATAACCTGGGGACGCCTAACGGCCTGGCTGTATACGACAAAATTAACAGTGAGTGTATTCCTCAGCCGTTCTACCTTTCGGGTCATCCGGCATTCGGTGATCCGGAGAATCACCCATGGACAAGTAGCATCTACCTTTCCTATTCGACAGAAGCGATGCTCTGGGGTACTTGGATTGAGAGGAATCTGGCAGATTTTTTGCCGGTCAAAGTGGCCGCGTTGGTAATGGATAACGATTTTGGCTTAGCGTACGAACTGGGTTTCAAGGCTTTCGCCGATGAGAACCCAGAAATTATTAGCGAATTCATAGTGGTGAGACATGATCCAGCAGCCCCATCGGTTGCTAACGAAATGACGACTATAAAAGCTTCGAAGCCTGACGTGTTGATTTCTATGACAGCTGGCAATCCTTGTTTGCTAGCAATTCAAGAAGCAGCCGCAACAGGAATTACAGAGACGTTAAAGGCTGCGTTTACTCCTCAGGTATGCAAAGTAATTGGTGCCTACATGGCGCCAGCTGGCGAGGCAGCAGATGGGTGGTGGGTTGTAGGCGGTGGTATGAAAGATATGACAGACCAACAATTCCATAAAGAACCATTTATTAATTGGGCTCGAAAGCAAATGACAGAGCGCGGCCTGGATCCAAATATTTCATTGATAGGCATTGGCTACGGTTACGCCTATCCGTGGGTAGAAAGCCTTCGGATAGCTTCTGAGCTTCCGGGTGGACTCACGAGAACCAACTTTATCCTCACCGTTCGAAGTCTGAACGTTGCGAACCCGATGATTCTTGATGGAATAAAAACTGAATTTAACGGCGCTGCGGACGCGTTTTATATTGAGGGTTCGGATTTTAGTCAATTCGATGCAAATAAACAGACTTGGCAAATCGTCGAGATTCTGGACTTAAACGGAACGACTCCAAACTGTGCGTACTCTTTGACCACAGGGAAGTGTCACGCGAACTGACCCGAATTCGAAACGCTCTTCTAGAACACAGGCTCATGTGGCTAAAATCTGCTCTAGGGTGCCTTCTAGGTAGCACAACATTATGTCGGTTGAACACCGGCATGGCCGTTTTTGTAGGTGCAACCATACTTAGAAAAATTAACTTTTATAGAGACTATGTAGATTTTTGTTCCGACTCGCACATAGCTAAAACATTGCTTCTGTCTCCAAACAAAACGATCCAGTCGGACCTTATGTTTACTGACTTAGTCATGCTTAGGAACTAGTTATCGTAGCTGCTTGATCCAGGTCAATTCGTAAGATCGTTGATGTGCCGACTGACAATGATTCGTTCAGTCGGAATTTGAGTGGACCAAGATTTGTGGCGAAAAATGTTTCTTGTAATCCAGTTGATAGGCGCACGTCGGTTACCACTGCCGGCACGTTTCCGTTTGGGTCAACACTCGCAGCTTGGGGAGCAATTACTTTTCTTTGGTCGCCAATTTTAACGAAGTTGCTAAGGCCCAAAAATTTTGCGACAGTTTCAGATCTCGGATCATTGTAAACGTCCATTGGCGATCCTATCCGCAGTGCCTTCGCACTATCCATCACTATAAGTTTGTCGGCTATAGCAAAAGCTTCGTCATGATCGTGTGTGACGTGAATAGCAGAAGTTTTAGTGGTTCGAAGTACTTTAGGTAACTCATGAGTTAGTCGGTCTCTTAATGGTCTATCTAGAGCGCCTAGCGGCTCATCAAGTAACAATAAGGAAGGGCGGGGTGCTAGAGCTCGAGCTAATGCCACCCGTTGGGCTTCTCCGCCAGAGAGGCTGGAGACGTCCCTAGCGTTAAAGCCCTCCAGACCCACGAGCTCAAGCATTTCATCTACAATCCTTCGCCGCTCTTGCCTTTGGATTTTTTTCAGACGTAATCCGAATTCGACATTTTGGCTTACATTACGGTGTGGGAAAAGCGTATGGTCTTGAAACATCAAGCCAATATCTCTTTGGTGTGAGGGAAGCTCAGTTGCATCTAAGTCATCAATAAAAAATTGGCCGCTATCAGGCTTCTGAAGACCAGCTATAACTCGGAGTAAAGTAGATTTTCCTGATCCGCTGGGACCCAAGATAACTGTTATTTGATTTTTGTCGAATTGAGCTGAGAAGTTCTCGATAGCCGGTTTACCATCGAACTGAACAGCAAGTTGTTCTAACCGCCACATTAGAAACTCCCCTCTGAGCCAGCTTTGGTCGACTCGATTACCACAACAGTAGTGGCGACAATAAGTGCGAGAATAACCGAGAGAGCCATCGCCTGGCCTCGGAGCAAGTCTCCCGGAGTCGAAAGTAGTCGGAACATGGCGATTGGAGCGGTTAAAGTTTCGGGTCTCCTGGGAAGAAAGCTTGTTGCGCCAAACTCTCCAATAGACACAGCAAAAGAAAAAGCTGCGCCGACCAGAGCCCCGCGCATTGCTATCGGTAGATCTATTACACGTCGTATCTGATGGGGGGAAGCTCCTAGAGTAGCTGCCACTTCCCGAATTTTTGGATTTATATGGCGAAGCGCAGGAACCATAGTTCTTACAACAAAAGGGGTCCCGATCAGAGCGTGTGCAATAGGTACGATCCACCACGATGTTCTTAGGTCAAAAGGTGGCTCATCAAGAGCAATTAAGATACCAAACCCAATGGTAACGGCAGAAGTTCCAAGCGGAAGTGTCAGGCCAAGATCAAAAAGGGAGCGTAGCCCCGGTTTGCCATTCACGATCTGAAGAGAGGCAAGAATTCCAACAGCCACAGCTATGAAAGTCGCAACTGTGGCAAAGATAAGCGAATTGAGAATTGCGTTTAGCGCCGTTGCTGGAAGTTGAGGAACGCGATAGGCGAGTGCCTGGTAGTGAGAGAGTCCGTAACCATCACCGACCGAAAAAGATCGTAAAAAAAGCGTCATAATCGGTCCGCCGAGAAACATCGAGACAAAGGTCCAATTAGTTAAACGAAACTTGAGAGAAAATTGTTCCGAAGAACGATATGAAATTGACTTGGGCGCGGGTTTCCCCCGCTCCAGTCTTGTGCTCACAACTATTAGAAGGAGGACAGCTATTAGCTGCAAAAGAGCCAGAGAAGATGCTGACTGAAAATCGCTTCTTGTTATTGCGTGCCGGTAAATCTCAGTTTCTAGTGTTGCCTTTCGAGGTCCTCCGAGGACGAGGATAATTCCAAAGGAGGTGAAAGAAAAAAGGTATGTAATAACAGCAGAAGCGTAAATAGCTGGTTTTAATGCAGGGAAAGTAACCTGCCAGAACGCTTGCCATTTATTTGCCCCAAGAAGGCGCGCTTGCTCCTCGACTCGATAATCAAGGCCGCTCCAGAAGGAGCCGACTGTCCTAGCTACAACTGCGTAGTTGAAAAATACGTGAGCTAAAATAATGGCCCAAGATGTGTGGTGAAGACTGAGAGGCCCGTTATCAATACCGAGCTGTTTGAAGACAGCTTCGAATGCCCCAGCAACCACGATTGTAGGTAGAACAAATGGAACGGTAATAACAGCGCGAACCCATTTGCGGGAACGTTTTTTCATCCTCGAAATGATGGCTGCGCTAGGCAACGCAACCAAGACTGTGATTACTGTCGAAACCGTCGCTTGCCAAAAAGTAAACCAAATTGCTTTTTGTGATCTTGGTGTTCGCAAAACCTCGGTGAGTTGATTGAAATGGTCTAGGGACTGCAATCCATTCCACAGAATAGCTGCAATTGGATAAGCGAAAAAGCAAGAAATGAAAATAACCGGAATTAAAAATAGAACCACGCTCGTGATTCTCCTTAAGGCTATAACCACTATCAAGACCTCTGCAGGAGCATCATGACTTTAACCTCAACCTAGCCGAGAACGATTTCTACCCAGCGATCTGTCCACGCGTCTCTGTTAGATTCGATTTCTGCAGGGTCAATTACTAGTGGCGATTCTGCAACTTGTGCGTGATCGATGAACTCCTGCGGCAGCACAGCACCTTCGATCACTGGAAAAACAAACATGTTGAGAGGAATATCATTTTGGAAACGTGGACTCAGCATAAAATCAATCAACGATTCTGCTGCTTCTCGGTGCTTGGTACCCGCTAATATTCCAGCAAATTCTATCTGACGATAACAGGAATCAAGAAGTACGTCAGTAGGTGCTTTGTCTGTAGGTGGATCAGCATAAAGCACTTCTGCAGGCGGGCTAGAGGCATAAGAAACGACCATCGAACGATCACCGCCGCCAGCTTTAAATTCTCCGTAATAGGCATCTTCCCAACCGCTGGTGACTGAAACCCCATTGTCTCTTAAGTCTTTCCAATACTGTTCCCAGTCCGGAGTTCCAGCGATAGTGGCAAGCAAAAATGCTAGGCCAGGAGATGATGTCTCTGGATTTTGCACGACAAGCTCATTGGCGTATTGAGGTCGCGTCAGGTCAGAGAGCTTGGTTGGTTGATTAGAAGGAAAACTGTCGATCCAGTAGTTTACGCAGACGTCTCCGAAATCTATTGGCGTAAGGTAGTGAAGTTCATCAATTTCGAACTCATCTAGAACTACCTCGAGCTGTGGAGATTCATATTGTTCCAAAACGTTCGCTTCGATAGCTCGCTGAATAAACGTGTTGTCAATGCCAAATATGACATCTCCGATTGGGTTGCCAGCGGTGAGAATCGACTCG
>CAJQGN010000229.1 GCA_905477545.1 uncultured Acidimicrobiales bacterium
GTAACATTTGATGAAGGCTTTCAACAAAAATGTTTAGTAAGCGGTGAGCTTTTGTTAGGTAGCGAAGATTTCCAGATAACTGCGACAGGTTCACGGATGCGTAGCTGGGGATCTGCAAACAGTTCCAAAATTTTAGATGATGCGATAAGAATGCCGATCAAGTTAGATACCCCTAGCGGCGATTTCATTCTCGACACTGGACTGAACTTGGGTGCGGGAACATGGAGCGGCGGGATTCGAATGTGAAGCGCCCGCCGCTTGCTCTAACATAAGGTTGTGACCTTTCCTGACCGGCGGCTTCGGCGGCTCCGACGTACCCCTGCTATCCGACAACTAGTGGCAGAGACACGTATTGGAGTTGACGACCTTATCGCCCCATTGTTTGTTCGTGAAAACTGTGAAAATCCGCAACCGATCGAGTCAATGCCGGGTGTCATGCAGCACTCGCAAGAATCATTGCTAGAAGAAGTTCGACAGCTAAGACAGTTAGGTGTGACCGGGATAGTACTATTTGGGCTTCCTGAACGAAAAGACAGTGTTGGATCAGAGGCGTGGAACCCTGATGGAGTAGTCCAAGTAGCGTTAAAAAATCTTCGAGATGAGCATGGCGATGGCCTCGTCGCGATAGCAGATTTGTGTGTTGATGAGTACACCGATCACGGTCATTGTGGAATAGTTACTAGCTCAGGTGACATTGATAATGACGCCACCCTAGAGTTGTACCAAAAAACTGCGCTAGCTCAAGTAGAAGCTGGAGCTGACATGGTTGCACCATCGGGAATGATGGACGGCCAAGTTGCCGCTATCCGTCAAGCATTAGATGCAAACGGCCATGAACTAACTCCGATAATGGCGTACTCGGCGAAATACGCGTCGGCAGAGTACGGACCGTTCCGAGAAGCAGTAGATGTAACAATCGCTGGCGGCGGCAACCGTAAGACTTATCAACAAGACCCAGCCAACGCGCGTGAAGCAATAGAAGAAATCCGTTTAGATGTAGCGGAAGGAGCTGACCTAATTATGGTCAAACCTGCTTTGGCGTACCTTGACATTATTTACAGAGCGCGACAAGAATTTGACTTGCCGTTAGCGGCATACCATGTGTCGGGGGAATACGCGATGCTTAAAGCAGCAGCTGCCAATGGTTGGATTGATGGACTCGCAACTGGAATTGAACATTTGACTGCGATTAAAAGAGCTGGCGCAGATTTAATCCTGACATATCTGACCCGCGAGGTCGCAGAGACGCTGCAATAAGTCGTTGCCTGTTCGTTGCCTGTCGATGGGAGAATACACTGATGCCTAACGAGCTGGCTCGCCGCCTGACCGCAGAATTTGTTGGAACATTCTTCCTTCTCCTTGCTGTCGTTGGGTCCGGTATCATGGCAGAAAATCTTAGCGACGACGTAGGGATTCAACTGCTGGCAAATAGTTTTGCGACAGCTGGCGCTCTTACGTGTCTTATCCTTACCTTCGGACGTGTCTCAGGAGCTCAGTTCAACCCTGTGGTTACGATGTGGGCCCGACTTGACGGCGACCTCGATAACAAGGCCGCGATCAGCTATGTCGCTGTTCAAACAGCGGGTGGCATCTTGGGTGTTATCGCAGCAAACGTCATTTTCGAATTTGATGCGATTTACTGGTCTACCAGGGAACGCTCTGATCCTTCCCTTTGGTTGTCGGAGATAATCGCGACTTTCGGCCTCATGATGGTCATCATCGGTGTCGTGCGAACACGCAAAGACCATTGGGTAGCTGTGTCAGTTGCCGCCTATATTGCCGGTGCCTATTTCTTTACATCCTCAACAAGTTTTGCCAATCCAGCTGTCACTCTTGCGCGTACGTTCTCTGACACTTTTGCCGGCATTAACCCTGCTAGCGCGCCGATGTTTATCCTTTGTCAGTTTGTTGGTTGCTTTATGGCGATCGCGGTTATGCGAGTAACTCATCCGAAATGATTGACAGACCATCTGTGTTATTCGTATGCGTTCACAATGCTGGAAGAAGCCAAATGGCGGCGGCGTTGCTCGAACACCACTCGATGGGACGAATCGACGTCAGGTCTGCAGGATCAGCACCAGCTGACCAGGTGAACCCTGTAGCTGTGCAAGTCATAGGAGAGTGGGGGATTCAAATATCTGAACTTGCACCAAAAAAACTAGACCCCAATGTGGTTGAACGCTCTGATGTAGTTATCACCATGGGATGTGGAGATGCGTGCCCGGTATTCCCGGGTGTCCGATATGAAGACTGGGTGCTGGAGGACCCAGCAGGTCAGACCACCGAAATGGTTCGCCAGATCAGAGACGAAATTGACAAAAGAGTTCGAACCCTAATTTCGGACCTTATCGATTAAGTAGCTAATCGAAGATCAAAAGCGATCTTCACAAGTCCTCTTGGTCCTGCTTGGGCTGCATGCTCAATAGCTTTCTTGTAATCAGAAAGAGGATACAACTCGCTGACGAGCCGCCCAAGATCTAAATCTGCAACCATTTGTGCTGCAAGAGAGAACGTGTGAGCGTCTCCATGGTTGTGTTCAGTGCCATAACAATACGCACCAACTAGCTCTGTTTCGCGATGCCAAAGTCCAGTCAGGTTCATCTCAACCTCGCTCGGCATACCTAAGAGAACAACCCGCCCTCTCGGCCGGGTGAATCCGATGGCGTCAGTTATAGATGTTGAAGAACCGATGGCGTCGATGGTGACGTCAACACCGGATCCTAGAGTTGATCCGATAACTCTTGTTCCTGCCAGACGTCGTATTGAGCGACCTAACTCGTCTGGGACAACAGTTAAATCTGCGCCGAGCATCTGAGCAATTTTATGTTGATGAGGATAACGGGCGGCAACAATAATAGTGTTCACTTTTGTGAATTGGCGCAAAGCGGCGACAGCAAGCAAACCCATAGTGCCTGCACCGATTACAGCGACCGTTGCGCCATCAGGGACATTACCGCGTAAAACAGCGTGGATAGCTGCCGCGGTCGGTTCGATCATCACAGCGGACTCGTCACTTAGTTCTTCGTCAACTGTATGCAGCTGAGAGTGATGGGCTGCGAAAACTTCCGACCAGCCGCCCCCGGTACTCGAACATGACCCGGTTTGAAGTCCAGGCTCGAGACTGCCTGAGACAAGGTGCCCGTAATCGTTGCCATCGGCTTGTGCTGCGCCGGGCCAAGCGGGAACCTCTCCTCGGGTTTCAGGACCCAGAACAGGCTCTAAAATAATTCTAGTTCCATCGGCTCTTTCGCCAACTACTTCATGTCCTGGAACAAATGGAAAAGAAGCAAGCGACTCGAAATATCGTGAAGCCTGACCATCAATAGTGGCCAAATCTGAACCGCAAATGCCAGCTAAACGAACCTTGACGTGCTCCCAACCAGGCCCGGGGAGTGCAGGTGGCTCTATTTGAGTGAGCTTGAGCGGCCCCAAAGCGGCACCAGCGCCAGGTTTTAGGCGAGACGCGACCATTGCGGCTGCGTAGCGGGCCTCTTTACGAG
>CAJQGN010000230.1 GCA_905477545.1 uncultured Acidimicrobiales bacterium
TACAGGCGGTCCTGAGATGTTTTCTGCAGGAAGTGATATGAAAGCTTTACAGAAAATAACAATTACGGGTTACCAACCCAAATCAGCGTACTCTTGCAGCAATGGACGCTGAACAAAATATTGACAAGGCGCCGTTGATATTTTTTGTTTCATCAATAGCCGGCGAATCGGACGCACAGACACAAACTAGTGCCACACGCGCCTATTTGGCATTAGCTACCGGGTCCTTAGCGTTTGTTCTAGCGACAATAAATGTAACCGTCTCCAACGTTGCATTCCCTGAGATCGTCAAAGCATTCCCTGGAATATCAAGTGGAACAAGCGGCTGGATCATCTCAGGTTATGCACTGGCCTTTTCATCCACCCTGCTATCTGGGGGCCGGCTAGCCGATCGTTATGGTCGCCTTCCAATATTCAAGTTCGGCCTCATTGGCCTATCCATTAGCTCAGTAGCCGCCGGGTTCGCTCACAATATTTGGATACTCGTTGCTGCCCGTGCTGCTCAAGGAATTTGCGGGGCGCTGACTGTTCCCTCATCTTTAGCTCTAGTGCTGCCCAAATTCTTACCATCGAGACAGGCGAGTGTAATAGGACTTTGGGCGGCCGCCGGAATGGCCGCATCTGGTTTAGCGCCTGGTTTAGCCGCCTTCATTCTAGAATTCGGAAGCTGGAGATTAATCTATTTAATATTGGCTCCCATTAGTTGCCTAGGTCTTCTAGGAGCAAAACTTTTCCTAGATGAAACAGCGGTAAGAGATACTGACAAATCCCTCGATCTTCTCGGAGTTTCGATGGGGAGTGGTTCTATTTTCTTCTTAGTTTTGGCCACTCTCCAAGGGCGATCTTGGGGTTGGAATGCCCCTATCACTATCACCTGTTTTCTGATCTCAGTTGCCCTTCTTGTCCTACTAGTTTCCAGATCAAAAAATCACCCAGAGCCGGCAATCGATCTCGACTTGTTCCGCACCAGGTCCTTCACCATCGCTAATATTGCCGTCGCATTATCAATGGTTGGAGCATTCACTAGCTGGTTCCTTTGGCCGGTCTACCTCACCGAGGTATGGGAATACAGCAAACTCTCTATCGGGCTCGCGTTTACACCAGCTCCTGTCATCTCAGCCTTAGTCGCAATACTTAGCGGTCGGTGGGCAGACAAACATGGTTTCAGAGGGCTGATGGGTTTAGCTTCGTTCTTAGCGGCCAGCGGCCATATTTGGTTATTCTTTTTTCTGAATGAAACAGTAAATTTCTGGTTCTCATTCTTTCCTGCCACTGTGCTATTCGGTCTTGGAATGGGCGCACTGGCAAGCCAGCTCAACAGCGCTGCTCTACTTGCGATACCTGCTAAATCTATTGCCACTGCAAACGGTATTCACCAATCACTGCGTTACGCAGTTGGAGCCATGGGAGCAGCGACCGCAATAGCTATTCTCAATGACACGCATGATGTGTGGCGCTACGACCTAATGTGGTTCCTGCTCGCCGTAATGCAGATCGCAGTAATCCCACTCATGCTTTTCGCTTACCCCAAATCAAACATCAAGAAATGAGCATCACTTAAGACAACCTGTCAGAATAAATACATGACCGAACTCTCTCTAAGCGACAGCAAAATTAAATCTAAAGCTTTCATGGGGCAAATGATTAGCATCATAAATGGCGGAGCACTTTCACTCATGATAAGCATCGGTCACAAAACAGGGCTCTTTGACATAATGGATGGTTCCCCACCAGCTACCTCGGACGAGATTTCTAAATCAGCGAAACTCGATGAACGCTACGTTCGCGAGTGGCTTAGCGCCCTATCCTGTGGAGGTATTTTAGAACACGACTCAACTGCTGAAACATTTTTTCTTCCACCTGAGCATGCAGGTCTACTAACACGGCGCAGCGGCCCGCTAAACCTTGCGATACCTCTTCAAATGATTCCCTTACTGGGCGAAGTGGAAGAAGACATTGTGGACGTCTTCAAAAACGGAGGTGGAGTTCCATATGACAGGTACCCGCGCTTTCAAGAATTAATGGCAGAAACTAGCAACAACCGATTCGAACGCACTCTATTACAACAAATCGTTCCGATTCTGCCCGTACAAGATGAGCTCTCCATAGGCATTGATGTCGCCGACGTAGGCTGCGGGAGTGGTCGAGCGCTTTGCATTCTTGGGGCAGCATTTCCCAACAGTCGCTTTGTAGGCTTCGACATGTCAATTAAAGGCATCGAGGCAGCTCAAGCTGAGGCAGCTAGCCTTCCGAACGTAACATTTGAGGTCGCAGACGCATCAGCTCTGAACCAACATGAGCGATTTGACTTGGTAACAACGTTCGACGCGATTCATGACCAGGCACAACCAGAGCAGGTTCTCGCTGGCATATATGAGATGCTTAAACCCGGTGGGTCTTATTTGTGCGTAGAGCCTAAAGCTTCCTCAGTTCTAGCCGAAAACCTTGCCGAACCAATGGCACCGTACATGTATACGATCTCTACGATGCACTGCATGACTGTGTCTCTGGCCTACGGAGGCGAAGGGCTTGGCACCGCTTGGGGGCACCAGACGGCGACACAGTACATTAGTCGCGCCGGATTCGAAAACATTGAAATAACTGGTGTGAAGGATGATCGTTCCAACAGCTATTTCATAAGCCGACGCGCTAAATAACTACAGCATCTCGAAACAACGAGTGCAAGTGGTTAATTTCTTCGAAGTCAAACCCCATGCCTGAAGGAGCCTCTACCATATGAACTTTGCATCTTCTAAACCGCGATTGCGGATTGGGCTCGCCTACGACTTTCGCACAAGACCAGGTAGCGGAGTTTCTGTTAGCGAGTCCTATGCCGCAGGTTTAGAACAAATCCGCCTAGCTGACAAGCTCGGCTTCGATCATGTTTGGTTTTCAGAGCACAGATTTCTTAACGATGGTCACCTGCCAGGCTTCGTTCCGGCAGCGGGCGTGGTGGCAGGTGCAACAAAAAATATTCGAATTGGTACTGATATAGCGCTGCTACCATTTTATGACCCCTTGAGGCTAGCCGAGGACGTGGCAGTTCTCGATCAATTTAGTGGTGGCCGAATAGAACTTGGTATAGGCATGGGCTATGCAGCCCATGAATTCAAAGCAATTAGAATGCCTATAAAAAATAGAGTCTCACATACAGAAGAGGGAATTGAGATTCTGCGACAAGCCTGGAGCGATGCTCCCATCAACTTCAATGGTAAGCGCTACTCCTATACCGATGTTGACGTGCACCCAAAACCGATTCAAGCAGGTGGACCACCCTTATGGATCGCTGCTATGAGCCACGCCGGAGCTATGAGGGCAGCCCGATTCGACACACACATACTTCCTCAAGGAAATAGGCGAGATGTATTGGATCCATGGAAAAGTGAGCTTCTTGCCTCAGGACGGGATCCAAACATGTACCGCGTTGGAATCCTTAAATCCTTCTTGGTGACATACGATAAAGAACGAGATTGGGCAATAGTCAAGGAAGCAGAACGCTATCGAATGAGTATTTACGCAAAGTTTTTTGCGGCAACGGAAGATAGCTACACCGCTCTGAACAAAGAGTCTGATCCAATACCACAGAACTGGGTCGTTGGCGACCCTGAAGAAGTCACTATCGCCCTTCAACATTTCATAAATGAACATTCCATTACCGATTTGACAGGATGGGGTTTACCGCCGGGTGTTCCACCTGAACTTGCTGCTGCCAGCATCGAGCTTTTTGCGTCGGATGTTGCACCTCGACTTAAATCCCAAGGAACGTTGTGATACCAACTCAAAAGCAAATCACTACCTTTAATACCTGCGGTGTAGTAGCTATTCCTGATGTCATTCCGAAAGAGCAACTAAAGACAATGGGAGAAGCTGTCGACCTAGCCGTAGCTTTGAGAAGCGTGGGTGATAATCGCTCCCTAGACAAAATGTCCAGTTACGAACAATCGTTCACACAATGCATAAATCTGTGGGAAACAGATATTGCAGTCAGGAAGTTCACGTTTAATTCAGATTTAGCGGAATTAAGCGCCGCTCTTCTAGGCGTGGAAAAAACTAGAATTTGGCATGACCAAGCATTGTACAAAAAGTCCGGCGGGCGGAACACTGACCCCCACCAGGATCTGCCATTCTGGCCGATCTCCGGACAAGACCACATTACCGCCTGGATTCCCTTCAACGGATCAAAAATCGGTGGTGGAGCTATGAGCTACCTAGGCGGCTCCCATCAGTCAGGAATTAAAAAATTTGGCGATATCACTGGAGAAACAGCGCCTTTTGACTATCTATCTCATCCTGCGACAAAAAACCTTACGCCTATAACTATTGAAACAGACCCAGGCACAGTGGTATTCCATCACTCCCTCACCGTGCACTGGGCCGATTCAAATCTAAGCTCAGAAGCTCGAAGGGTCTATTGCATCATCTATTTTCCAGATGGCTGCACATATTCAAAACCGTGGCCACATCTAATTCCAGACCGACGACAGATGAAGCTAGGCGAAGCATACGCCGGTGATCTCAACCCGGTCACATGGCCAGCCTCAAAGACATTACCGAACACTCCGTTCGGAAAGCCTCCAACAACCGGTTTCGAATAGAAACCATTAGCGGCGTTCAGTTAGAAACACTCTCAATTCAGCACCGAGTCAATCAATTCTCCAGATCTATATTTCCCGAGTACAAAATCTGGATCAAATTCGACTCCAATAGGATTAGCAGCGAAAACCGGCCCACTCATAAACGCGTAGGCCTCTTCGGGTGTAGCAAAATTATCAACCTGCAGCTCGATCCTATTACCGTCTGGATCCTCGTAATACATAGACGTTGTTGGGCCATGGTTTATCGATCGGATAGGAAGAATTTCATCTATTTTTAAACGCTCATAGCATTCAAGCAGCTCACCTAAGTTTGCATAAGTAAACGCTATGTGGTCAACGCCGTTCCGGTCATTGTCAACATTTCCTATTGTCCCACGATCAATGAAAGCAATCCTGTGATGCTCTTCGTCATAGGTGGCAAAGATAATCATCTCAGCGTCATGCACGACCCTTGCCTCTAAAACATTGCAATACCAGGCCGATAAGCCTTTCACATCGCTAGTTCGTAAAACAAAATGAGCCAATTTAACAGGCGGTGCCATCATCTGCCCCCAGACAGTCTCAGGTTAAACGCCAATCGACAGCGTTCGTAGCATTATAAAACAATACTAAAATGATTCAGCGTCCAAATCGGTTATCCATGTTAACAAATCCTCATAAGTCACCATCGACGAGAGTTCGCGATGATGGTTTATGAGACCATCCGCCGCCCGAAACAGGCACCCAGAATCAGCAGCTTTTAGCATCGTAACGTCATTGTGTGAATCACCTGCTGCACTAACGTGATAGTTCAATGACTGATAGGCCTCAACAGCTCTGGCTTTTGGGTCATTAAGGCGCAGTGTAAATCCAGTTATGTAATCATCGTCAACTCGAAGCTTATGGCAAAGCAGATGTGGGTAGCCAAGTAACTTGCTGAAATGGGACGCAAATTCTTCAAATGTGTCTGACAAGATTACTACTTGGTATCTCTGACGCAATTCATCCAAGAAAGAGCGAGCCCCCGGCAATAAGTCCAAGTCACTTATCACGTTCTTGATCAAACTCAATTTGATTTCGTGTTTACCAAGAAGAGCGAGTCTATATTCCATTAATTTCTGATAGTTCGGTTCGTCGCGCGTGGTCCGCAACAGTTCCGAAATACCAGTATGGGTCGCTACCGCTTCCCAAATTTCTGGTGTTATGACGCCTTCCATATCTAACGCTATCAATCGCTGCACAGTTATTAAGCTTCCCATGCCTGAGCGGTGGTGTCATAGCTAAAGTCGACATTACTCACAAATATTTCGAGTAAGGGAACAAACATTCTCGCCTTCCTCTTCAAAATAACTCCTGAAGCGAAAAACTAAGCGCTCAGATAGATGTGTTTAATGACCAATATTTGGAGAACAAAATCAGTATTCGGTATTTGAAACTAGCCAAACCTGACTCTCTCACTGATGGCTGACGCTTCAAGACTTATACTTGGGCTCAGATTTCTTAAGCCCCGACATCGAACGGGCAAAAACTCTCCTAAAAAGTGAAAGGCGTCAATGGCAACCTATGATGACCTAAAAAATAAGACTATTGTTGTGACCGGCGCTGGAAGCGGGATAGGTAGATCTCTTGCTTTGCGGTTCGCTCAGACTAAAGCAAAAGTAGCCGTCAACGACATCTCTGAAGAAGACGCTTTCGGCACTGTCCAAATCATAAAAGAATCAGGTGGAATGGCAACTGCGATTCCCGGTGATGTCTCCGTTTCATCGCAAGTTCATCAAATGTTTCAAACCGTCCACGAAAAATACGGGCCCACTAACGTACTGATTAACAACGCTGGCTTAGTTAGCCCAATGCTCCATTTCTTCGAAGCGACAGAGGAGTGGTGGCGACGAATCATCGATGTTAATCTCACCGGCCATTTCTTATGCTGCCAAGCCGCAGCTGCAGCTATGGCTCGCAACGGAGGAGGGTCGATCATAAACATGTCTTCTGGAGGAGCAACTCGGGCACATCGCTCATTTACGGCATACGACGCATCCAAAGGCGGCATTGAAGCCTTTACCCGTGCCCTTGCTTTGGACCTAGGTCCCTATTCAATCAGAGTCAACGCATTAATGCCGGGCTCTATTGACACAAGCGGAATGAGCTCTGACGATCGAATTTATCGAGGTGAGAACATTCCGTTAATGAAAGTAGGTGAGTCCCACGATCTCACGGGCCCTGCATTATTTCTAGCCTCTGACGAATCGTCGTACATCACGGGTGATGTACTCAAGGTTGATGGCGGAATGCTTGCCCAACAGCGCTCTGCGACCGTAGACATAGTGCCACCTGCAGACTTTCCGAATCTAGAAGATATTTAATTTTCCTAGACTCGAGGGCATATTTATCTGTCACCCATTATCAATACCAGCAGGTCATCAGTTGGAACGGTTTTTTGTTAATCGAAGGTTCCCTTGTTTCTCATTTGGCTCCGCTAACGACTCTGAGAAATTCCTCTCAAGATTGGTTTCAGATACTGAAGAAATTTTTCTGGGTTCTCTGACATTGGAAAGTGGCCCATCGATTGCATCTCCGTAAATGTCGAGCCCTTTATAGCAGCGTGTGCTTCTCTCCCTTTTTCGACAGTCCCGCTATAGTCATACTCCCCTGAAAAAATATGAACTCCAACTTCATTAGTGTCAATTTCTTTAGCTAGATCCCTGAGGTCATATTCCATCAGATAATACCAAAGATCCCCCAAGAGAACAGGAGGCCACCCAGAGGAATACGTCTGCACAATTTCTTTTCGATATGGCTCTGGAGACGAAGGTGCAGTCAATCCTTCCATCATGCGACCTTTCGCCTCATTCGAAACTTCAGGATGCCACAATTCCTTAAGCGCCTCATAACTGCCTCCGATCCGGAGAGCTCCTTCGAGCGAAATCACCGCATCGAAAACTGTCGGGTGTTTGTGCGCTAAATCCAAAGCAAGGAGGCCTCCTACCGAACATCCCATAAACACAGGTCGCTCCAATCCCAAAGCACCACACAACTCAACGGGAACCGACCGTAAAAAGCCACCATCTAAGCGGTATTTCTGCTCCCACCAACGCGCACCGACAGGTGGCACTGATTTACCATGAAATGGTAAATCATATGCGATAAGCCTAAAGTTTTCGGTAAGTTCTTCATCTTCAAATAGATGCCTCCACTGAGTCCCATGCGAGCCAGCCGTATGCTGAAGGAGTAAAGGAATACCGGTACCCGCTTCCTCATAATAGATCCGATAATCAAATGCATTAAGATTCAAGTGCACATATCGGCCGATCGGCGCGTCTAATTCACCGTGCTTTTTCGATGCGGGTAAATAATCGAGAGCTACCTCTGGTGTCGACCGCAAGAGCTCCACTAGACGTTGAACAGCAGCATAATATTGCCACCATATTTTAGAATCTCCAGACCAGCCAATTCCACCCCTGGCAGTAGCTATAAATACGTCATTGTGAAAACGAGGGGGAACTGCCTGGCGGATCTTATCCCACGCCGTGTCTGGACCAAATAGAGTAATTACGTTCTCTGCCC
>CAJQGN010000231.1 GCA_905477545.1 uncultured Acidimicrobiales bacterium
GGCTCGCTCCGCCCATAGATGTGTTCGTTTCATAGCAGTGATTACCTGATCGTCAGTGGCTGGCAATGCAGCACAAACATCTAGCACCATTTGGATATCGGCGCCAAGGTCTTCCTGCGTCTTCACTGCAACTTCTGGAGTGAATCTCACTTTTTTTCCGTCATAAATTGAAGTGAAATCTACGCCTTCATCATCAATTTTTACGTTGTCACGAAGCGACATCACTTGGAAGCCACCCGAGTCTGTGAGCATATGACCATCCCAATTAGTGAACGAGTGAAGGCCTCCCATGTCATTAATAACTTCTGCACCTGGGCGAAGCATGAGGTGGTACGTGTTACCAAGGACTACTTCCATTCCCAAATCAACGTAGTCTCTTGCATCGAGATGGATAACGGCCCCTCTAGTGCCGACAGGCATAAATACTGGAGTTTCGAAACTTCCACGCTGGGTAGTCACGCGACCTCGACGAGCGCTCCCATCATTGGCTATGAGCTCATAGCTTAAAGACACTTATTCTCCATGGTCCTAATAGTTTCCTACGACAACTTTGCGCTACCTGATCAGTACTAACAAAGATCTTACTCAACAGTTTTCTGCAAAAACATTGCATCACCATAAGACAAAAATCGATACCCCTCTGCCAGAGCTTCAGAGTAGAGGCGCCGCCAGCGGTCTCCAACAAATGAGTCGATCATCAACAGCAACGAAGATTTCGGGAGATGGAAGTTGGTGAAAATACAGTCTACGATTTCGAATTTTTCTCCCCGTCTTAGAAAGAGATCAGTTCGGCCGCTTAAATTTCCTCGAGCTGCTGACTCTAACGACCTGACGGTAGTGGTTCCTACAGCTACTACTCTCTTTGCTGATTGGCAGGCATTCCACGTTGACTCGGGAACGTTGTAGGACTCTGAATGCATTACGTGATCCGAAGAGTCACTTACAGTTATTGGCTGGAACGTATCTATTCCAATTGTTAATTCTACGGTAGCTATTTCAATACCTTTTATTGAGATGCGCTCAATAAGTTCGTCTGTGAAATGCAATCCTGCTGTTGGAGCGGCTGCTGAGCCAAGTTTTTTGGCGTACACAGTTTGATAACGCTCCTTCGAGCTTCCTTCGTAACTCTTGATGTAAGGCGGCAGAGGCATTTCGCCAGCCTTGTCCAAGGCAGAGATTTCATTTAATCCCGATATTTTTTTCCCGTCGTGGACAATTGATACGAGGCGCCTTCCCCTCGACGTTTCTTCGCCAACATCAACAATAAGAGCAGGGTCTCGGAGCGATCGTAATTTTGTTCCTACCCTTAAGCGTTTACCTGGTTTAACCATGGCCTCCCAAACGTCGCCCTGGGGTTCAAGGAGCAGGACTTCTGCCAAACCGCCCGTTTCCTTGACTAACGATAATCGTGCCGGGATTACCTTTGTTTCGTTCACTACCAGTAGATCCCCTGACTCTAGATAGTCAGCGAGATCTTTCACGCGCGCGTGTAACGGAGAAATAGATGATCCCTGGTCGACTAACAGCCGGGCGCTATCTCGCGGCTCTGCAGGGGATTGAGCTATCGCATGTTCAGGAAGGTCATAGTCGAACTCAATCATTTTCATACAGCTACCTACTTTAAGGGGCAACAGTTTGAGAAATGACTTTGCATAGCTCCGGCTTTGTCCACTCCCCCTGAATTCCGCCTAACTCGGCGAGATATTTTTGAATTTCAGTTTCACTTAAAGAAGATCTTTCTTTTAAGCCAGCGATGAGCACACCTAAATACGCTGCGCTTGGCTTCATGTGGCCGCCAACGCTGCTTGTGGTAAAAGTCAATATGGGTTGACTATTCATTTCACCGAGATAAATAACTTCGTTGTACCAACCAGTGCCAAGATCTAACCGTTTTTCTTCGACTAGTTTCTGTACATCAATATTTATATGGCCTGGGGGTAACTGATTCTCTTGAGCCGCTATGTCGAAAAATTGCTCCTCGGTAACATCCCAGCAACGTATCCAGCAACTTGGCATTCGTGGGTTTGGTTTGATAAACGCGACACCGCCACCCCACCGCTCAGACCATTTACTGAAAAAGAGTTCGTAATTAGCTTTTAGCAGTATCGATGGCTTCAACGGCAATGCCTGGTCACGCGCACCGGGATGGCGGGCATGCTCTCGGCTAAATCGCCCTCCGTTTAGATACAAATGAAATCTTTTTTCTAATAAGTTCGAGCCGTACGACGCGTACCAAACTCTTTTAGAGAAGCTCGACATCAATCAAATAAGGATGGTCCAGCGGAACCACGCTCTGGGATTGGCAAACCAAGATGAGCGAACGCGGCTCGTGTAGCAACTCTGCCCCTCGGGGTGCGTTGCAACAAGCCTTGCTGAATCAGGAAAGGTTCGTAAACGTCTTCTACTGTTTCAGGTTGCTCGCCAACGCTAATAGACAACGTCGAAAGGCCGACGGGGCCTCCTTCGTGTAGGACAGTTATAGCGTCTAAGATAGCTCGATCTACTTTATCTAGTCCTATCTCATCAACGCCGAAGATCCTTAACCCCTCTTTGGCTACCTCTGCGTTAACACGACCATCGGCTCTGACTTCGGCATAGTCTCTGACTCTCCTCAAGAGGCGGTTAGCAATTCGCGGAGTTCCACGGCTTCTTCCCGCTATCTCGACAGATCCTTCGTCATCAATCGAAACATCTAAAATATCTGCTGCTCGAGAAACAATGGACTGAAGTTCATCCGCCGAGTAGTAGTCAAGTCTTTCCACAAGACCAAAACGATCTCGGAGTGGTCCGGCAATTAATCCTGTTCGCGTTGTTGCCCCTACTAACGTGAACGGAGGTAAATCAAATCTTATTGATCGCGCAGCTGGTCCTTTTCCAAGGATGACATCTAGTTGAAAATCTTCCATGGCTGGGTAGAGAACTTCCTCTACCTGCTTAGGGAGCCGATGAATTTCATCGATAAATAGAACATCACGATCATTTAGATTGGTGAGAATTGCCGCTAAGTCTCCGGCACGTTCAATGGCTGGGCCAGAAGTAACATGAATAGCGACCCCGAGCTCGGATGCAACAATTCCAGCTAGGGTAGTTTTCCCCAGACCAGGCGGCCCTGCAAACAACAGGTGGTCTGGAGTTTGCTCTCGGGCTCTTGCTGCTTCGAGTATTATGCCTAAATGCTCTTTGAGTTCGTTTTGCCCTACGAACTCGTTCAGGGTTTTCGGACGAAGCCCTGCGTCCTCAGAATCGTCTTCAGTGTGCTCTGAGCGAAGCAACTCTTCGCGTTTAGGAAGACTTTCATCATCTCTTCGGAAGCCCTCTTCTCTTCCCCATCCCTGCTCACTCATCGTGCAGCCAAACGTTGTAGTGCTTTTCTTAGTAATGCTGAGCTATCAGATTCGTCAAGGTCTTTAAGGGCAACCCGAATTTCATCGGAAACAAAACCCATTCCTGACAAAGCTGCACGCACATCAGCTAATGCTCCCGGCTCATTAATAGTTCCAGAATCACCCGAAGAAACATTTGACTCGTGCGGCTCTTCGAGTCGACTTTTCATTTCTAGCAACAATCGTTGTGCTGTTTTTTTCCCTACCCCTGCGACCATGCACAAGGCGTCTATGTCATCTGCTGCAACGGCTCGGCGCAACTCCTTCGGAGGCAGAACAGCTAATATGGCCATTCCTAAAGAAGGTCCCACTCCATGGGCGTCAAGAAGCAACTCAAAGCATTGACGCTCGTCGATAGACGTAAATCCGTAGAGTTGCTGAGCACCTTCCCGGATGTGATGGTGCATGTACATGAATACTGTTTCATCGATTTGAGGGAGCATATTGATAACGGCGGGGTTGACTAGAACCCGGTAACCAATACCTCCTACTTCAATCAAAACTTCGCCGCTCTGCTGAGTTTCGAGCAGTGTTCCTCTCAAAGATCCAATCATTTATTTCTACTTGCGGTTTCGATTTTTTGCATCGACATGTGAGCCAAGTGGCATAGCGCTGTCGCCGCCGCGTCTGCCGCGTCCGCTGGGGTTGGTAACGATGGTAGCTGTAAGAGTGTTTGGACCATTTTTTGCATTTGTTTCTTATCGGCTGCACCCCACCCTCCCACAGCTTCTTTAATTTGGTTGGGCGTGTACTCAGCGACTTCGGATCCGTTAGCTATTGCTTCAGCCATAACAATGCCGCTGGACTGAGCAACACCTATTGCCGTTTTGACATTCACCTGGAAGAAAACTCTTTCTATTGCTACTGCTTCAGGCTTAAATTCTTGGATCAGCGACCGAATCTCAGTTTGTAAAAGTGCTAAACGTCTGGGAATCTCGTCTTTCGGGGGGGTTCTAATCACTCCCAGTGTTACAGCTTCGGTGTGCCGTCCCAGTTTCTCTACCACGGCGAAACCGCAGCGAGATAAACCCGGATCAATCCCTAGAACGAACATAGGTTCGATAGTAGCGGCTCCGAGGCGTTCTTAGGATCAATCAGCGGC
>CAJQGN010000232.1 GCA_905477545.1 uncultured Acidimicrobiales bacterium
TTTCGACGGAGCTGGTGACCGGTTCGAACAAAGCAAGGCCTGCATAACCGATCCTCTGTGCGTTCCAAAGGGTTTAAGTAAAGAAGAATACGAAGTCGGGTTACTGACCGATTTCGGGGGGATGTTGCAATGAATGGAGAATCCTCCTGCCTGCAAGCTCACCTGTTAGACGTCAACAATTTGCCTATATGGGACGTACGGCACCCACATGAAACAAGTCTGGAAGGACATTAGATAATGAAGAAACTGATACAGGCAGTATTGAAAGTTATGCAGGTTGTTGCTGCTACAGCGATGCTTTCAGCGCTTCTTCCTATGTCCCCAGCTGCAGCTAACGTGGAAGCCAACATTGGTACCAACTTTGATGAGGCTGCGCTTTATTCGCCTGTGGTAAGTAGGGACTTCGCTAATGCAATGCAAGTAGATGTTGATGACGAGGGAAACATCTACACGGCTTCAACTGTACTTCAGACCCAGGACCTCACGCACGCCCGTAATATCGGTGTAACTGAGGCGCTTGCAGTTGGGCGAGGGGTTAAGCACGGCAACAACCTTGTTGTCACCAAAGTAGATAAAGACGGCCAGCTGGTGTGGGTGTGGGAACTGCGAGCAGTGTCCGGCAATAAGCAATTTGGCTGGTGGGACGATATTGCTGTTGCCCCTGACGGCACAGTTCACGTTGTCGGTTATTACAAGGGATTCGGACACGCATGGCACCACAAAGCTGGCGATACGCCCCGGCCGAGCATTAATGAAGATGGGACGTTAATAGATGGTGATTACATCATGGATTACACGCCTACACAGTCCCTTGGACAGTGGGTCACTATTAACGCTGACGGAACCACTCGCCATATCAAAGGTCTGAAATCTAAAACCTCCTCATATTTCGAGTCTGTTGATGTTGACAGTAATGGTGATGTTTTGATCGCCGGTAGGAACCATGGCCAAACGTGGATGGATATGAATGACCACACAGGAGCGACCGTTAACTCTGATGAAACAACCCCATACATAGGTAAATACGAAGCTAACGGCGATTTAATTTGGTCCAGACGACTCAATAAATGCGGTGATTATAAGCATTCATCAGCTTGGGATGCCAAGTTCGCTTCAGATGGCCGGATCGCGATCGTTGGCGCATACTCAGGAACACCAACGTGGTCCTGTGCTCAAGATGGAGGGAAAGTAGTTGGCCGTCCAGGTCCAGGTGCATACGAGCTTGGGCACAGTTTCGCTAACCATCTCACCCTTGGGACGCGCAGCTATATGGCGTCCATGACTTCCGATGGGGCCGTGGAGTACGTAAGAGAATTCGGTTCGGTTACCCAGCGAAGTTCTGCACAGCAAATAGTTGAACACCCAGTTACTGGTGACCTGTTCATCTTGGGCCTTTGGGAAAATACGATAACTAACCCGGATGATTGTGGCGACGGTACTCCTACCGATGACCGTTGGTTCTTCGCTCCAGCAAAACCCTCCGCTGATTTCCCTCTCATAGGTGACCACTCACGGTTCACGCGCAGCGGCGGAGTGGAACTATGCTCAGCCCATGAAGGTGGCGGCGTTAACGATGACCACTATCTCCTTCATACAGATTCGCTTGGCAACTTAAAGAACCACAAGCTTCTCGACGTTCATTTAGAAAAGGTTTACGGACCATCTCTGGCCATCAACAGTGATGGTTCAGAGATAGCGCTGGTTGATGCGGGTGTTCCGCAGTCAGCGGCGAGTTTAGCCGTAGGAAAATCCGGTGGTAGTAACGGTTGGGTAGTCGCGCTTGACACATCTGACTTGTCTGAAAATTGGCGATGGATTAACCAAAATTACACAGACCCGCTATTGGATGACTCCAAGGTAGATAAGTATGCGTTCTCATGGACTCATGGTGTTGCTTATGGGCCAGAAGACAAAGTTCACGTAACTGGCCGCACCCAGTGGTCAACATTGTTTGGGGTTACAGCTAATGGGACAGACGGAACGCAAATCAAAACTACTCGCGCTAACACTGATGCGTTCGTTGCTCGGTACACCCTTGATGGGCTTTTAGACAATGGCGTCCCAGCAGAGGTACCACAAGTAGCTCCCGACGGATATTCCATCATCACTCCGCAAACCTTCCAAGACGAAGACGGGACCTATTTGATAGGGCCAGGTGGGGAAGTTGTTTGGAACGAACCTCTCTGCGCAGGTGGTCGTTGGCAGGTAACCCCTCAACTTGGTATCGCAGTGCGCCACTACATGGTTTCGAAAGACGACGTAAGTGGAGCAACGGCTGAGGAAGTACTCGCCGATGCAATCCGCATATCGCATTCAGGACCTGACGGAACTATCCCGAACTACAACATTTTATGGCAAGACGGGTATGACCTCGACGCTGACGGCAGTTCAGCTGATCACCCTGACCTGTTCAAAGTACTTGGTTGGGATACCGGAGTAGCCGATCTTGATGTTGCAGACGATCTTCCTGTCGGTTTCTACTTCCGACAAAACATGTTCGAATACAACACCAACCATGATGGTCGCGTTCCTCCTAGGTTCTCACCAGAAAACGCTATAGACGGGCACACATGGGATCTCGATGACTATGACGTATACCTAGCGTTCGCTCACCCCGGCGGGACAACAGATCCTCAGCCGTACCCGAAGATCTTCCAAGCTTGCCCGCCCGCCGCTGGAATCACGATCTCTAAAGATGGCTTAGCTACTTCTGAAACTGGAACATCAGATTCATTCACTGTTGTTCTTGATTCAAAGCCAACAGCTCCAGTTCAGATTCTTCTAGCTAACACTGACACCACCGAGGTGTCTGTAGATAAATCTCTACTGTGGTTCTACACATACAACTGGAACACCGCACAAACAGTGACCGTGACAGGTAAAGGTGATGGGTCACCTGACGGCGATATCACGAGCTATGTCAACGTTTCTGTTAACCATGACGCTTCGTCTTATGAGTACGCCTCAATAGTGAACCAAATTGTTGATGTCGTTAACGAAAACATTGACTTACTACCTCCACCTCCGAACCCTGACCTTGACGGTGACGGCATTTTGAATGAGGACGAGGTCGATGGTTGCGTTGAAAACGCTGACTGTGACGGCGACGGCATCAACGACGGGAACGAGATCCCTGCATGCATTCTGGTAGCTGACTGTGACGGCGACGGACTTGATGACAACAAAGAACTAGTTGGCTGCATCCAAGACCCACGCTGCACCGACGATAACGGCAACCCAATCAGTGACGAAAAGCCAGTCGTACCTGAAACCAAACCAATCGAACCAGACAACCCACCAGCGCCACCAGAACCAGAGGTCACTGAACCTGATGATGACAGCAAACCTCAGGAGGACTTAATTCCTGATGTTGTAGAGGACACAGACCTCGACAGTGACGGCGACGGGATTGCCGATGTTGATGAGCTTCCTGGTTGTGAACTCACTGACGACTGTGACGGCGACGGAATCGAAGACGGTGAAGATTCTGAGCCATCTAACCCTGACGTCGATGGTGATGGCCTTCCTGACGGATTTGACCCAGACCCATCTAACCCGGACACAGATGGTGATGGAGTTCCTGATGGCGAAGATGATGACTCTGACGGCAACGGCATACCTGATGACGACGAGCAAAACGGTCCCGGCTCAGGGCTACAAGAGCCAAACCTAACCATCACCGACAACGAAACGGACCCTGCGGCCCCTACGGATCCCGATGGGCCTTCGCAAACACCTAAAGATAGTGACGATGACTCTGATTCGCCTGCTGTTGTTCGAGTACTAACAGACCCTAAGGTTATCGTCGGTGGTGGCGTTGCTGCTGCAGCTGGGTTCGCATGGTTGTGGTTCTTAGCTAGAGCAATCGGTTTCTCGAACGGCTTGTGGTGGCTGCTATGGCTACTGCTACGTCGACGCCGATTCTGCAAGATTTGTGACTGCACGTTAAAGAAAACCAAAGACGGAGTATGGATCTCTGTGGAAAGCGGATCTCATTTAGGTGAAGATGATCACGTTCATGAACCGAAGTTCCTGAGGAGAGTTAAACCAACTCCTGAAAGTTAAAGAAACTCCTGAGAACTCAAGCGACATAAGTAACGCCTGTGCGGGACTCTTTAAGGTACAACCTAAGAGAGCCCTGCACAGCAGGCGTTGCACCCAACGAAACCTAGGGTATGTAAGGTGTGAATCCTCCTCGTGTTCGCTTACGAGAGTCCGCCTTTAGAGAGTGTGTGTTCGCATGAAGCGAACGAAAAGCAGTCGAATAGATACATATTCGATAGATCTAATGGTGACATTAGGTAAGAGAACTGAAGCGTCCAAACCAAGTGGTGTTAGAGATACC
The DNA here is from genome assembly GCA_905477545.1 of uncultured Acidimicrobiales bacterium. Taxonomy (GTDB): domain Bacteria; phylum Actinomycetota; class Acidimicrobiia; order Acidimicrobiales; family Poriferisodalaceae; genus UBA9040. The sequence continues at coordinate 4,346 of CAJQGN010000232.1, forward strand.
TCCACGAGATGACTTCCGCATTGACATGCGTCCAACCTCCAAAGAAAGCAAAGCTTGGGGAGAGTTCACGCTGCTTAACTTAAGAAAACTTTTGCAAGTTGTAATCCTTAAGCATGTGACTCAACCATTTGTTGATCGGAGGTGCGAATCGACAAAAATTGTGTCGGGAAGGAGGAGAGGGGGTTATAGAACCGCGTCTAATTACAGATAGCTACTAACTACTTCCTAGATACACCAAACGAACCAAGCAGCTCACCACAGCCACACCACACCTTAACCCCCACAAATCTTCTAGAAAGCCTCTCTTTAAGACAATGAACCCCCACAAGCAATAAACACTTACATTACTGACACCGTTTTCAAGAAATGGAGGATTGCATGACTTCCATTGGAGTCGACTGGCAGGACTGCACCGTGATCAATGTTTACTGCGCCGAGGACTGGTTTAGTCAAGCCGGCGAGGTACTAATTGAGCGAATTGGGCCCGCGATAGTGAATGGGATCCATTGGCATGTCGCCCACCCTCCAATTAAAGGTCTTCGCTTTGAAATTGACGTCAGACGAGTTGGTACCGAAAAGGTGGTCTTATAGTTAGGGAGCCTGAAACTTCATCAGCATGGGGCTAATAAGACCTTGGTTGACTGCGTCAGCAGCGTTGTCTCTCATTTCCATCATGCGAGGGCCCATTAGATGCCCGAGCGTCACTGGCGGCGGTGAAGCTGGTGGTTCGTTAAAGAATCTCAAAGCTAAGTCATAGTGATCGGAGTTGCCGATATGACGTAGACCAGCGTTACCAGCTGCCTTTTCGTAACTGTCAATAGGTTCGGGAAAGCTGAACTCCACCGTTGAAGACCAGGGCATGGGATAGGTCAAATCACCGTTTTTCGTGATCGTCACGTCGTAGATTAAGACTGTTCCTTGTGGTCGACACACTCTTGCAAGTTCGCGCATCATCTGGTCTTTGTCGGCGATGTTCATGCCAACATGGAGCATCGTTACCGCGTCGAAGGCATCATTCATAAATGGAAGGTCGGTCGCGGAACCAACTTTGAAGTCAACCAGCTCGCTCATACCGACAAGGTCGGTTAGCTCAATAGCTGCTTCAACAAACTCGGGCGTTAGGTCGATGCCGGTGACTGATGCTCCAGTAGATCGTGCGAAGAATCGGGCCGTTCCGCCAATTCCGCAACCAACATCAAGGAGGTGATGTCCAGCTTTGAGGTTGAGCGCCGCCGCAACCTGCATCGTGCCCTCGCGGCCACCAATATGAAATTCGTCTGCGCCCGCTAAGACATCGGGGTCGAGACTTTCTATATCAAAACCTGACACAGTTAACGCGCCAACTACCCGCTCAACGATGCCGTCAGTGCCGTAATGTTCTTCAACTGAATCAACCATTGCGTGACCCTTTTCAATGTGAATTGAGAAATTATGTTGCCAGAGGTTCGGAAGGTATCTGAAATCCCCAGTAAGCACAACCACTGTGTCGATGAGGTCGACTATCGAAGATGTGACTTCGCTTCGTCTGACTAGTTAACCCGCCGCTGTTCACCTTCCCAGTAAGGCTTCCGTAACTCGGTTTTGAGAATCTTTCCTGATGGATTCCGAGGAATCATTGATAAGCGATCCACGGAGGTCGGGCATTTGTAGTGAGCGAGGCGTTCTCGACAGTGTTCAATGAGGTCGGCTTCGCTGGGGTCTGTCCCCTGAGCTGGGGTGATAATCGCTTTAACCGTTTCACCCCATTTAGCGTCTGGGACTCCGATGACAGCTACATCAGCGACATCACTGTGACTCATCAACGCGTTTTCTACTTCTGCGGGGTAAATATTTTCAGCTCCGGAAATAATCATGTCTTTGACTCGGTCATGAATGAACAGGAATCCTTCGGACATATACCCAGCGTCGCCTGTTCGAAACCAACCGAGCCCTTCAGCGTCTCTACCTTCGGGGTATGCCTCGTCGGTCGCGTCCGCGTCTTTCCAATAACTCTTTAGAGTCACCACCGATTTGATCCATATTTCGCCGACTTCGCCGTCTCCGAGATCTACAAATGTTTCCGGGTCAACTATGCGGAGTTCAATATCAGCCCATGGCTGCCCAGCAGACCGCAGCAAATGTGCCCGAGGGCCGCCCGGATCATGATGTTCGGCGCGCAAAAGGGTTCCGCCACCGGTGGTCTCGGTTAAGCCATATGCGCCTACAAAGTCGCATCCCATGAGTTCCATGCTCGCTGACAAAACTTCTTCCGTAATGGGCGATGCACCGTAAATCATGCATCGCAAACTAGAAAAGTCTGTTTTCTGTGCTTCTGGCGTAATTAACAGGAACTGCAGAATTGCAGGCACTAACAACGCATTGGTGACTTGGTAAGTCTCTACAAGTCGAAGTAACTCCACCAGGTCGGCCTCACGAAGCAAAACATTGGTACCCCCATTAAAAAGTCCGACCACACCCCAACCGCTACCCGCAATGTGGAAAAGTGGCATGGCAACGAGATTTACGCTGTCAGAATCGAAATACCATTCCTCGCTGGCAACGGGGAGGAACGAAAAAAAGTTCCGGTTTGTTAATTCCACTCCTTTGGGAAGGCCCGTAGTACCCGACGTGTATAGCTGGTAACAGGTATCGGTCCACCCGACATCGATTTCGGGATCGGTCTCCTCGGATCCAGCAATCCAACTGTCGTAAGAAACGTATTGGCCACCATCGCCCACAACGACCACGGTCGTCACAGACTCGACATTCATTTGTTCAAAATGTCCCAAGAACTCTTCGCCGATCAGAAGAACTTTGGCTTCAGCATGGTTCAGCACGTACTCCATTTCTGGAACAGCCAACCTCCAGTTGACGGACATGCTGACAGCGTTAACTTTGCTGGCTCCTATGAGGTACGTGAAATATTCGGGCCCGTTCTTATCGAGATGAACCACGCGATCCTGAGGGTTCACGCCGGCTGCGAGTAGTGCATTAGCGACTCTGTTCGATTCCTTATCAAGCTGACCGTAGGTCCACTGGCGTTCCTGATAGATCAACGCAACCTTGTCCGCATTATTAGCGGCGTGCACTCGAGCTATGTCTCCGATGGAAGAAATTGACGACATGAAACCAGAACCTCATTTTTTGGGGACAACGAACTCTGGGGAAACGATAGCCACTAAGAAGGCAACTACACAATGTTACAAGGCAGTTGTATTAGCTGTTACCGCTGCTATGTAACAAATCTCGCTACAGGAGAATCCTCCAAGCAATAAGAGAAATTCCTCTGCTATCGCTTCGCCTTATCGAAGCGACACTAAGAACCAAGCAAAAAATAAGTAGTTCAACACAAAGCAAGCCCAAAGCTAATCAAACAATTTTTCAATTTCTAAAAGGAAATGTTTCAATGACCACTTCTCTACGAATCGCCTTGGTGCGGTTTCACAAATGGATAGTCGTATTACTTGCTAGCACTGCTGCTGTAGTCTTAGCGTCTCAAATACATTTAGCTGGTCAGTTTCTCATAACGCCTGGCTTTGTGCATGACGTCAGTGAGATTGTCGAGTTAGCTTCACCTCATTCGGGAAACACAACGGATCTGAATTTAGTTACGGTCAAATCAGTAGCTGAGCCTTCCATTTTGCAAACAGTCGTAGATGTCTTTTTGAACAACGGTGAGCTTCGTCCTATCCCCCAAACCCCTGAGTACTCTCACGAGGGAAGTATTTTGTCTCCTAAGCACCGAATGCAAAGCAGTTTTTTCTCAGCGGCACAGGTTGCTATGAATCTGGCCGGGTTGGGTACGCCGACTCCTAGCGGGGCGATGATCACAGACGTCGCGTTGAACTCTGGTGCAGCTGGGATATTAGATCCAGGTTTTGTTATCACCCATATAGACAACCAACCAACAAGCTCTTTGGACGATGTGAAACTGGCTATTGGGGCCACGATCTTGCGTGAGCCAGTAACTATTACAGCCCGTGACTTGGATCTCAATCTGGTAACTGTTGATGTAGAGATGTCAGCGAATGAAGAAGGCGAACCGGTTATAGGGATAGCAGCGGTTCAGCATTACAACGAAGCTGAACTTCCTGCGCAGTTGGATCTGAGCGTAAACAAGATAGGTGGTCCTTCAGCTGGGTTAGCTCTAACACTGTTCATGCTTGACGAGTTCACAGCTGGATCATTAACTAATGACTTGAAAGTTGTTGCAACAGGCACAGTTGATTCCCTTGGCGCAGTTGGCCCGATTGGGTCTTTGGATCATAAAAGTTTCGCAGTTGAGCACTCTGGAGCTGACGTGTTTTTTGTTCCAGCTGATCAATACGAGATAGCGGCTCAAGCGTTAGAGGGTTCCTACACCAAAGTAGTAGCGGTGACTACCGTTAGAGACGCTGTTATGGCTCTCGCTGAACTAGGCGGAGATATTTCCGGGGTGAACCCATTAGCGCTCGCTAAAGGAACAGCGGTTGGGTTCGTCACAAACGAAGCAGGCCTTATCACTGGTTATTCCGGTGTTGATGGTGAGTTCCAAGAAGTTATCGAAACTGGTGCGTCTGAGCTTCCAGCTCCGCTGCTCCCAGCGTTAGATGACGTCACCATCGTGAACGGCTGCAACCCTTGGTCTACATCTTCTAACGGTATAGGTGAATGTCCTTTAGGAACGTTCGATGCCTATGGGTGGGATGAAGACAATACCTATGGTCATGAATGGGCGAACACTTTGTGGGTTTCAAGCGAAGCAGCGAAAAACAATGAACTGCTAACAGACGTCCTACTTCACGAGATTGGTCATGCCATTAACCATAACTACTTCAGAACATGCACACCGCCGGGATACACAACTAATATGGCTGCCTATTTCGCTGAAAGGTTCGACGGTCAAGCTGCACCAGCTACTGAAATTCTCGCTGACACATTTGTCGAGGCTTACGGAACTTCCGATGGTGCTAGCCGCCATACGTACTATCTCGACAAGTTCGGCCTTGAAGTGTCTGACGGTGACATCAGCAGCGTAAAAGCAGCAGTATGGCTATGTGTTGAACTAAATCGTGACATTTACCCAAACGGTGAACGAGGCATACAAGTAGTTGAAGATAAATCAATCATTGTGAAAGGTATCGACGAGCTAGGAATGGTCAGTAAACCGAACCTCTCCCACCCCCTAGCCAGCATGTTGAACCTTTCCCCTCCTCACCCTCACCCGCATACTCACCCACACCAATAACCTGTCAGCTACTCTAAGTCCATGAAAATTATGGTCGCTATGTGTGTAGCTGTAGCCGCTCTAGCTGGAACCGTTGCTCTGCTCTCTGACGGATCGAGCGACGACGAAACCAGAGTCAGAAACGCCACATTCGCAGCATCCTATGGCTATATGAGTGAGGAGAGAAGCGATCTAGACAAGGTAGACTAAAAGTACCCAGGCATAATTGAGTATTCGGAGTCGGAGGCATCTCTCAGCGAGGACGACTGCCTTCATCTCGATCGCCAAGACGCTAGACTTTTGCGGGATAGGCGGCTCCGCCAATATTTTGCTCCGGGGAAACCAGGCACCATAGATGACATTGATGTAGGTCGTGCGCCTGAAGCTGGTTACGATTCAGCTACAGCAAGGATGCTGGCCTACTTTGACGTAAAAGAGCTATATGAACGCTTCAAAATCCTCGACAAACTCTTTCTTTTACGCCCATATGGAGTACGGGATGCTTACGGCCGAGAACAGGAAACCTTCCGAGATCTTGAAGACTGGAATGACCTCGAAGAGCGGTATCGCGCCATGACCTTTAGCGACTCATACAACTTCTTTGAAGCAATGGAATTTATCGACCGCCTTCGCGAAAAATGTTAGCCGTATCCATAGCGTTTGCGATTCTGATTAGTGTTACTGGGGTGCGAACAATGCGCCTCTTGTAGATATTGCTTAGCCAGGAACCGCCTCAAGGCGCGCCCGGACATGTTTATGGTGAGGGGTTAGTGCCAACCAGTCACGATCCTCCAGGTCAGTCAGCTCATTCACAGAGACGCCATGGATTTTATGTTCACCGTTTTCATCCGGATATTCCATACCAAATCCGTGAGGCAGACTTACTTGTCCCTCCATCATGCTGTCGCTGATATCGGCAGGGGCTTCTGCTTCGCCGCGCTTTGTAACGACTCGTACTCGCTGACCATCAACCACTCCAAGCCTGTCGGCATCAGTTGGATTGATTCGTAACGCGCCGTCTTTATCTTTCTTTCGCCATAGAGGATCTCGGATTATGTCGTTTACCGTTGACCCTCTGTGTTCTCCGGCGGTTAGTACAAAGGGGTAAGCATCGGTTGGCGAAGCAGGTTCCTCAGAGGCCAAACTTTGCAGTTCCTCTACTAGTTCCTCTATGTGAATATGAATTTTGCCGTCAGGTGTCTTGATCCGGTCGAAACTCGTGGAGTAATCGCTGGTGCTAAAGACCATTCCTGATTTTGCATCGATAAGAGCATCAAAGAGATTGCTAGCAAGCTCCAGGCCATCGCCCTCTACGCCTGCCGCTCTAATTGCGTCTGGGAATCGCATCGAGGCCTGCAGTGCAGAACCGAACATAATTGCGGCTGAGCTCATGTTGCCCAGCTCCTGTCCAAGAGAGCGATACAAAGCTGTGGGCAGCTTTGCTCCAAGGTCTGGGTTTTCTGTGGAGAGCCGTGTGAACGTCGCAATAAAAGCCTCGCGTCCTTGCTCCGCTGCATCGGCCAGCTCCTGAACTCCCTCAGGCTCTCCACCCATTGCCTCGACAAGCCTTGCGTGGATTTCGGCTTCGGGGAGGGTGTCGCCCAGAGGTTCAAAAATAGGTTGGCGAATGTGGAATGTGTTTGAGGGCATCTCCCCAGCGAAAAAGGTAGCTTCGGCTTTTTCGTATTGGGAGCAGGCAGGCAAAATATAATTTGCTTGCCTGGCGGTTTCGGTCATTGCTACATCGATCACGACCAAACAGTCGAGCTTGGCAAAGGCATCGCGGAAGCGCTTTGAATCGGGCAAGGAATGAAGAGGGTTTGAGGATTCAACGATCATCCCTCTAAATCGGTCAGGATGGTCAGTGTCAATAGCATCGGGGATTGCTGCACACGCCATGAGCCCGCAAAGCAGTGGAGTCCCAGTTACTGGTTCGGTTGCGCCTTCTGCGCTGTGGCCACATATTGGGGCCAACCTGTTGGGAATGTTCATTCCACCTTCGTTGCCAAAGTTCCCAGTAAGCAGGTACAACAGTCGTTGTAGCCAGCTATTAAGTGTGGAATGAGGCGCCATTTCGATGCCAAGATCTTCCTCAGTAGCCATTGATCGAGCATTTGACATAGTCCGAGCTGCGGCCCGCAGCTCCTCTTCGGGGATCCCGCACTTCCTTGCGTAATCAGAGATATCGACTGCTTTCAGCAAGGGTTTGAGTTCGTCCCATCCAACACATTGATTGTTCAGGAA
>CAJQGN010000233.1 GCA_905477545.1 uncultured Acidimicrobiales bacterium
CAAGCCGATGAGAGACTTTTAGATCAGCAAAATTATCAACGTCGCCGTTAAGAACTGCGGCGACATAAGGACCACTGTTTTCGTCGTTTTCTGTTGAATTCACCGGGTGAGCATTTGCTTCCGAAATAATTCCTACGCTTGCCCATCTCGTATGACCAATGACTGAAACTTTCGACCCTGCGAGGTTAAGGCAGCGATTCAAAAGCTGGTCGCTAGTTATTGCCTTCCGCAATTCACGCGTATTTTCACCAAGCTCTCCTATTGGAGAAGAAATTTTGTACACAAATACCAGCGATTTCCCAACGATACGAAGAGCCCCAGAAGTGAATAAGGTATCCAGCAGTCGTCCAGAAACTGAGCCTTCCAACGTTTGCGAAAAATCAACATTTTTATTCGTGACAAAAATTTGCAGCCCAGCCGAATCTCGCCCACGAACTTCCATACGATCCAGAGAAGAAAGAGCAGTCTGAATAGACCAATAAGAACTGACTGCCTCCTCTAACATCGTGTCTTTGGCTAAATCTATTATGGCTAAGGCGTTTCGTATCCGGTCTTCTCCGATTGCCCATGCGGCGTCACGTCCGCTACTTACTGACGCATTAAGGGCTTCTAGGTTTTCAGATTTTTGGTCGAGCACCAATTCTAGTTTTTGATACTTGCTGTTTATTGATTCAATTTTTTCTCTACATTTTTCTCTGACTGAACTGTCCGAGATTAGAAGCCGTACACCGGGCATCGAACGGAGCGAATTATTCGTTTGCGTCAACAATTCAGCTATGTGTGACAGCTCAATGTGAAGACTTGGATCTTCAGACGATACTTTGCTTAGTCTGTCATCTGCTTCAACCAGCGGAGGGACTACATAGCTAGCTTCGAGCGGAGGCCTAACATCAGTTTTCCTTAACACCGCAATTATCCCACACATATCAATGAGGGTACTCTGCGTTAGTGCCCAGGTTTAGGCAGGGACCCAATCACATGATTTTCAATGTCATGAGCCAGAGCCGTCGCGACACTTCTAGCAGTTTGTTCAGTCTCTGCTTCTACCATCACCCTCAAAATCGGTTCAGTGCCGCTGGCTCTAACCAAAACTCTCCCTGTGCCTTTTAACGTGTTGGTTGCATTAATTATTTCCTGCGCAAACACGTTTTCAACATCAATGCTCAGGCCAGCTACAGGAACATTAATGAGAACTTGTGGATGTTGTTTCATCGCTGAGGCAGCTATGGCAACAGTGTCGCCTCCCCACCGCTTCATTAGATCTGCAAGTAAGACTCCACTCAAAATTCCATCACCTGTGGTCGAATGTTTACCAAAAATGATGTGACCTGATTGTTCACCGCCGAGTTCAATTCCTTGTTCATTCATCGCTGCGAGAACGTTTCTGTCTCCTACCGAGGTCTGTTCTACTCGAATATTATTTTGGGCCATTGCCCTTATCAGCCCCATATTTGACATAACGGTTACAACAACAGCTTGCGATTGAAGGAGGTCCCGCCTTGCAAAATCAGTTGCAAAAAGACATAACATCTGGTCGCCATCTATAACTGCGCCATTGCCACTAACTGCTATGAGTCGATCGGCGTCACCATCTAAGGCCAGCCCAAGGGTAGCCTTTGTTTCCAATACTTTCTCTTGAAGCATTAGAGGTTGGTTAGAGCCACAGCCCGCGTTAATATTTCGCCCATTGGGCTCCGCATTAATTACAACCAGATCCGCTTTGAGAGCTAAAAGCACTTTCGGTGCGATGTGAGAAGCGGCTCCGTTCGCGCAATCAATTACTATTCGCTGACCTTGGAGATCTCGCCCTTCTAAAGAAGAAACAGTCGATCGCAAATAATCTGCTTCGGGTTCTAAATACGGAGTTGCCTGCTGTTCCGAAATTTCGTTAGGTTCAGTCTCTAACAAATTTTTGATACGTTGCTCAATTGACTTCTGGGAACCGTCCGAAAGTTTTAATCCACCTGGTCCAAATATTTTGAGTCCATTATCAGACCAAATATTGTGAGACGCTGAAACCATCACTGCGGGCATTTCTTCGATTTTCGAAGCGGCCGCCACTAACGGGGTCGGAACCACCCCTAAATCAAACACCTCACCGCCAGTTGAAGCCAAACCGTTTGCTAAAAATTTCGCTAGCGGCAAGCTCGACTCTCTGGTATCGCGACCGACTAGCCAGGAACAACTCTGAAATTCTTCGGCCGCGGCTCGCCCAAAGATTTGCACAAATTTAGTTGTTAGTTCACTGTGCGCAATTCCTCGAACGCCATCAGTTCCAAACGACAAGGCCATTTGGTAATTATGGGCTAACGCTTCGAGTACTGAGGTGCCTTACGAGCTTTTTTGAGTCCGTATTTCTTGCTTTCCTTAGCTCGACTGTCACGAGTAAGCAGACCAGCTGCTTTTAATTGAGGTCTTTTTTCAGGATCAAGCTCAATCAAAGCGCGTGCTATTCCGAGGCGAACTGCTCCAGCTTGGCCAGCGGGCCCACCACCATGCAGCGTCACGTCAACATCATACGCTTCGACTTGCTCAGTGATCCTTAAAGGTTCAGTCACCAGGAGACGATGGCTCGATGAGGTGAAATAGTCTTCAAACGAGCGGTCGTTACATGTGATTACACCCGTACCTGGGCGAAGTCTCACCCGAGCAACAGCTTCTTTGCGTCGTCCGGTTGTTTGTGTAAGAGGGGAAGTCACGTCGTTCTCCGTTTTCAACTAGCTTTTTTAGCGTGGTCGAGAACGAGCACGGTCGGATTTTGAGCAGCATGTGGGTGGTCGGAGCCTGCATATACTTTGAGTTTCGTAAGCATTTGTGCACCTAACCGATTCCTTGGGAGCATTCCTTTTATTGTTTGCCGAATGGCATCCTTAGGTTTTTTCTTTAAGAACTCGCCGTACGTTTGCGTTTTAAGTCCGCCAACATAACCCGAATGGCGATGAATCAGCTTTGTTTCCATTTTGTCACTAGTTAAAACGACTTTCGATGCATTAATCACGATGACGTGATCTCCACCATCGATATACGGAGCAAACGTTGGTTTATGTTTTCCTCGAAGAATTCGAGCTACTTCAGTGGACATTCTGCCTAGTACAAGATTCTCGGCATCGACAATAAACCATTGCCGTTCAATCTCACTGGCTTTGGGGGCATAGGTACGCACGTTGCGCCAACCTCAAATTAATTAATATAGAAGGGAAGTACGAGACCTTAGTCTGGTCTACGCTAGTCCCACAAATTTTAGGACCGAGGTCTAAGGCTACGGGAGAGTAGGAGGAACGGCAAACTCTGAGCCATCCATTTTGAAAAGAGTTCCTAGCAAAACGCTAAAGGGCGTAAGAAACTTCCATCAGGGTTAATCCTTTCGAGGGAGCTATGAGCGTCGCGATTGACCGGTCTTTCGCTTCTAAAGTAGTTGTTACATCCTCTGGGGCTCTATCACCTGCGCCAACGGCTACACAAAACCCGACTATCGAACGAACCATTTGGTGGCAAAAAGCTGCTGCGGAAATTGAGAAGGAAAGCCGATTTTCTTCTAGTTTCCGCCAGTTAGCCTCATAAACACTTCTATTCATCGTCGCATCAGGTTTATCTTTTCTCCGCCGACAAAAAGAAGTGAAGTCATGATCGCCTTCGAATTTTTTAGCAGCAGCATTCATAGCTTCGACATTCAGCACTTGTCGAACATGCCACTCAAGATCTTGTTTAAGCGGATCCGATACTAAGGAATTATTTATCGTGTAACTATAACTTCTTCCAATTGCAGAGAATCGAGCGTCAAAACTTTCTGGGACAAGGGAGACGTTTTGAACTGAAATATCAGGTGCACATAAGCGATTTAAAGATCGTTTGAGTTTGCTGGGGTCCAGCTTATTATTCGCAGTTCGAAATGAGACGACTTGTCGAAGAGCATGAACCCCGGCATCTGTTCGCCCAGCCACATTCAGCGGAATCGAACCGCCGAGTACCTGTTCCAAAGCTGAACGAACAACTCCAGCAACTGTCCTAACACCGCTATTTTCGGCGAAACCTCTGAACGAGGTTCCTTTGTATGACAAATCGATCCGTACATTCTGAGACAATAGAGCTCCTAACGCGATAGTTTCTTAAAGATATTCAAAGGTGAAAAGATGCTCGATCTTATTATTCGTAACGGGACAATTGTAGATGGCTCAGGCAAATCTCGCCGGATTGGTGATATCGGCGTCAAGGATGGAAGAATCGTAGCTATCGATGTAGTCGATGATGAGGCTAAACGCACCATAGACGCTACGGGTCTTATCGTTGCTCCAGGCTTCATTGATGTCCATACCCATTTTGATGCTCAAGTGTTTTGGGATACAACACTCTCGCCATCACCATTGCACGGTGTCACCACGGTAATCGGAGGTAACTGCGGGTTCAGCATCGCGCCTATAGCTCCCGAACACGGTGATTATTTAATGCGCATGTTAGCTCGTGTCGAAGGTATGCCATTAAGTTCACTTCAAGAAGGAGTCCCATGGAATTGGGAATCTTTCGATGAATACCTGAACGCCATTGAGGGAACGCTCATGCCCAATGCCGGGTTCCTTGTTGGACATAGTGCAATACGGCGTGTAGTTATGGGCGAAAGATCTGTTTCAGAATCTGCTTCAGCCCATGACCTGACGGAAATGAAAAAGCTTCTGGCTCAAAGTATTGAGGCGGGTGGGCTCGGTTTCAGCTCCTCCTGGGCCAAAACTCACAATGATGGTGATGGCGAGTCAGTTCCTTCACGACACGCCACTAAAGAAGAACTAGTTGAGCTCTGCTCTGTCTTACGCGGAACGAGTGCCGTAGCACTTGAATTTATCCCCACCATTGAAAGATTTGATGATGATGTCTACCAACTTTTAACTGACATGTCAGTTGCTGCAGACAAGCCTCTCAATTGGAACGTAATTTTCGCAAATGATCGCCAAAGCGATATTATTTACGAAAAGTTAGAAGCCAGTAACTACGCCGCTCGCCAAGGCGGAAAAGTCATAGCTCTGACAGCTCCTATGCCCGCCGAAAGCCGCCTCTGTTTCGAGAACGGTTTCCTCCTCGACACTTTGCACGGTTGGACTGAGCCTATGGCTCTGCCAG
>CAJQGN010000234.1 GCA_905477545.1 uncultured Acidimicrobiales bacterium
TAACTCTCGGTAAATAGGTTCATCATGAACGATCCCAACCACTATTGCTTCCGGGATTTCGCGTGCAGGAGCAAGAAGACGAACAGTGTCGACAGTTGACCCAAACGTCCATTGACCATCTAGGCACAGAAAAAGATGATGATCCCGATCTCCTGTTTGCTCATATCGAGGCGGCAGGTCTACAAGCACTTGATACTGGCGGCCGACGTCATGCCTATTGAACTGCTGAATATGCGGTTGCCAAGGAAAAGGATTCACATAGAAGGATTTAGCAGAGATTCGAGCTTCACGGGTATTCTTAAAAAAACTATAAGTATTAGCCAGTGGTAAACATCCGCCTAGTAAGCATTATTAAGGTTCAATAGCTATAGATCCTAGTTAAGAAGGAGCACTTGGTGGCAATACTCCAATCACACATAGACACCTCAGCTGCATGGTTCGATGAAAATCGCAGAGACATGTTGGAACAAATATCAATAATTCAGGATTTACACGATGAGGCAGCGGCTGGCGGAGGCCAGATAGCTATGGATCGCATGCGCAGTCGAGAAAAAATGCCAATTCGAGAACGCATATCCTTAGTGCTTGATCCTGACTCACCATTTTTAGAAATAAGCTCTCTGGCCGGTTACTGTTCTAAGTATTCAGTGGGTGGCGGCCTAGTGATGGGAATCGGAGTTATCAACGGCGTCGAATGCATGATTGAGGGTAATGACCCCACAGTTCTGGGTGGAGCAATTACATCTTTCGCCGGTCGAAAAATAATGCGAGCTATCCAAATCGCTCGCGAAAATCGAATGCCTTACGTTCAGTTTGTGGAATCCGCCGGCGGTGACCTCCGAGGTGATGATGATCCAGAAAGACAAATGCTTGAAGAAACAGATCACTTCGCCGAATCTGGGCGTCTTTTCTACGACGTTACAGAACTTTCAAAGATGCGAATTCCGTCGATCACCGTAGTATTTGGCAGTTCCACGGCCGGGGGTGCCTACCAACCGGGCATGAGCGATTACAACATATTCATTCGTAACCAATCAAAAGTTTTTTTAGGAGGTCCGCCACTCGTCAAAATGGCAACGGGCGAAGACAGCGATGACGAGACGCTCGGTGGTGCTCAGATGCACGCAGAAATTTCCGGTTTAGCTGATTATCTCGCCGAAGATGAAGCAGACGCAATTCGCATGTGCCGAGAGGTTGTGTCACATCTAAACTGGCGAAAACTCGGACCGGGTCCTTCCATGGCTGCAAGCGAACCTATTTATAGCTCAGAAGATTTACTAAGTTTGATGCCGCGTGATCTTCAAGCTCTAATTGACTGCCGAGAAGTCGTTGCCCGAATCGTAGATGGTTCACGCTTCGAAGAATTCAAAGCTAGATATGGAACTACAGCTATTTGCGGCTGGGCTTCTATTCACGGTTTCCCTATCGGTATCATCGGTAACAACGGTCCTCTTTTCAGCGAGAGCGCAGAAAAATGTGCACAGTTCATTCAGCTTTGTAATCAACAAGACATACCTATACTTTTCCTGCAGAACATTACCGGGTACATGGTAGGTAAAGATTTCGAACACAGCGGTATCGTCAAAAATGGCTCCAAAATGATTAACGCCGTTTCTAACTCCACGGTTCCTCATATCACGGTAATTCTTGGTAACAGCTACGGAGCCGGGAACTACGGTATGTCCGGACGTGCGTTCAACACAAGGTTCACTTACCTATGGCCGACGGCGAAAATTGCGATTATGGGACCCAAGCAAATAGCCGGAGTTATGTCTCTCGTTCGCCGAGGCCAAGCTGCGCGCAAAGGACTCGAGTTCGACGAAGACGCAGATCGTAAGACAACAGAACAAGTTGAGTATTACCACGAACAAAAATCGTTAGCTCTGTATGCCACTGGTCGAGTTACAGATGATGGGATAATCGACCCCCGAGATACAAGAGACATCGTCGCAATGTCTCTTTCCGCATGCCACAACAACGCAATTGAAGGCGCCGAAGGCTTCGGCGTCTTCCGGATGTAAGGGCTCAATCAATGAACATTTCAAGAGTTCTCGTCGCTAATCGAGGAGAAATAGCTCGCAGAGTATTCCGATCAGCAAAAAAAATGGGGCTCTCAACTATCGCCATTCATTCTGATGGTGATCAACATGAAGCTTTTGTCAATGACGCTGATTTCGCTTTCAATATCGGTGGCACGACTGCAGCTGAGTCGTATCTAGATATGGATAAAGTGCTCAATGCAGCTATAGCAACTGGAGCCGACGCAATACACCCTGGCTACGGATTTCTGTCAGAGAACGCAGAGTTTGCTGAAAAAGTCCAAAAAGCAGGAATTACATGGGTTGGACCACCTCCTGAAGCTGTAAGCGCTATGGGAGACAAACTCGCTGCAAAGCACATGATGGTAGCCGCCGGCGTGCCCACGCTGCCTTCAGTAGAAATTGATCCGACCAGCGATCTGTCTGACATAAGCGAGACCATCGGTTTCCCGCTTCTCGTGAAAGCGAGCGCAGGCGGGGGCGGCAAAGGCATGCGGGTCGTAGAGAGTAAAAATGATTTAGAAGATGCTATCGCTAGCTCAAAAAGAGAGGCTAGTGCAGCTTTCGGAAACGACACAGTTTTTTTAGAGCGTTACCTACCTGCCCCTCGCCATGTGGAAATTCAAATCTTAGGTGATCAGCATGGTAATGTGCTTCATTGTTTCGAGCGAGAGTGCTCCATCCAGCGTCGCCATCAAAAGGTCATCGAAGAAGCACCTTCACCAGCAATGAGCATAAATTTACGCCAACGCATGGGGGCTGCTGCTGTCACAGCCGCAGAAGCAATGGGTTACTATTCAGCAGGTACAGTAGAATTTTTACTAGACGGCGAAGGCGACGACGCTCAGTTTTTTTTCTTGGAGATCAACACAAGATTACAGGTTGAGCATCCAGTTACAGAAGCAATTACAGGAATTGACCTGGTACGTGAACAAATCCTCGTGGCAGCTAAGAATCATTTAGGTTTTACTCAATCTGATTTATCGATAAATGGTCATGCTATTGAAGCAAGACTCTACGCCGAAGATCCCAGCAATAACTTCTTACCGGCCACAGGGACACTTCACGTTTGGAAACCTGCGACTCAACCCAAAGTGCGTTTTGACTCTGGCATTGAGCAGGGATCTGTAGTCAGCGTTGAATTCGACCCAATGCTTGCGAAAGTTATCTCACATGCTCCCACCCGAACAGAGGCTTCACTAAAACTAGCTCTAGCACTAGAACGAACTCACCTACACGGCGTTACAACGAACAGAGATTTCTTAGTTTCTACGTTGCGAAGCGAAGAATTTTTAGCAGGAAACACAACTACAGACTTTATTGAAAGAGTTGACTTAGTTACGCAGCGAGAAGCTGAAAAAGCCGAAATAGAGACAGCGGCAATCTCGGCGGCTCTTTTGTCTCAAGCAGTAAACAGAACACATAGTAAAGCTTTGCGATTCATGCCTTCTGGTTTCAGGAATAGTTCGATGCCTGATGAGGAAATGCTTTTTAAATTTGCAGAAACCTCAGTAAAGGTCAACTATCGACGAAATCGCAATGGCTCTTTTAGAATGTCGGTGGATGATGGACAAGAACAATTGGTGCGACTTCTTTCTCATACCGGAGAGTCATTTGAAATAACAGTCGGTGATATGAGATGGAGCGCTACCGCAACAAAAGTATCGGATCGTTGGTACATAGATTCTCCACATGGCGGCATCTGTCTAATCGAAAAAAATAGGTTTCCTGAGCTGGAAATCGGAGAAGTAGAGGGAGGCCTAGTAGCTCCAATGCCAGGGAAAATATTAGCCTTACAGGTCACACATGGTGATCAGGTAAAGTCCGGGCAGATACTAGTTTTAATGGAAGCAATGAAAATGGAGCATCAGATTACGGCGCCCCTAGACGGCACTGTCACCGAAGTTCTAGCTTCTGAGGGGGATCAGGTAGACAACGGACAATTATTAATCGTTGTTAGCACCGAAGAATGAGTTACCGTCTGACTTTCGGTGGATAAAATAGCACGAACAAAACCGACTGAGCACAAAACAGTACTGCTGAAATAATCCAAACTCTTTGCATCGAGTACAGCAACGTACCAGCGCTCTGATTATCCCCCACTATCGTGATAGCTAGACCGACTCCTAAAGCTGTGCTTAGCTGGAAAACCGTTGTACGGCCAGCTCCGCCCATACCAAAACGGGTAGGTGGGATCTCACTCATTGCAGCACCTATTAGCATCGCGAAGCTGCATCCAGCTGCTACTCCCATAAACACGCCAGGGATAAAAATACCTACCACGTAAGAGGGGGTTGAGCTCGTGAAAACAAAATGCAAAACACATGCGATGAAGCCTGCTGCTCCTCCAATTATCACTATCGGACGATTACCTATTCTGTCGGCTAGACGTCCATTGGTTGCGGACAATATAGCTGAAATAACTGGTCCTGGCGCTATTGCAAACCCAGACTTAAGGACTGACCATCCCCATGCTCTCTGCAAAAACTCAGGTAGAACTATCAACCAGCCAAAAAATGCCACTATGAAAAACACAGAGCCAATATTGGCTACGGTAAAGGACCGCAGTTGGAACAATCTGAGATCAAATAATGGCTCTTGATGTGTAAGAGACCGCCTTACAAAAATAGTTAGCATCAACAAACCAACTGATATTGGGATTAGTGAGCCCGTCAAACCAATCTGTTCTCCTTGCACCATCGCAAAGAGCAGTGCCCCTATTCCTAAAGACGCCATCGGCACGCTAACTAGATCTACCCGGTTACTAACTCCTTCACCTTTACTTTCCGATAACCAAAAACGGCCAGCAACAAAAGCGAAGGCAGCTACTGGAACATTAACCAGGAACACAGCACGCCAGCCAAAAACATCTACAAGCAACGCACCTACTGAGGGAGCTAAAGCCGCAGCAAGGCCACTCACCGCAGCCCAAATTCCTATAGCAGATTGTCGACGTTCAGCCGGAACTGCCATAAGCAAAAGAGCAAGGCCAGCAGGGAACTGAGCTGCACCTCCGATGGATTGAAGCACACGGGCGGCGATAAGTAATCCCGATGTTGGGGCTACACCCGAAAGCAGCGATCCAATCAGAAACGTAGCGAGACCCCAGAGAAAGATACGCTTTCTTCCATAACGATCCGCTAGCCATCCAGCAGGCAGCAACAACGATGCGACGCCAATGTTGTACGCCGTGATAGTCCAAGACAACGTGGCTGCAGAGGCGGACGGGAAAGCAGCTGCCATATCCTCTCGCGCTACCGAAATAATAGTTATCTCCATAGCAACCATAAAGCCGACTAAAGATGTAATGCACAATGTACGCATCGCTACGCGGTCGATCTTTGAGGTAACACTCGATTTACTCATACTCAGGTTGAGAGACCCGCCGCAGCTCTATCTGCCGCCACACCAGAATCCATTTCATTAAGAACCGAACTTCGCATCGCTTTCACAGTCTTCTCATAAGACTTTGAATCTAAATCCATCGCAAAACCTTGAGCTACTTCCAACGCTCGTTCCACAACCTTGTCTGCTGCCACAACCTCATCAAGGAAACCAGCGTCAACCGCTAAGTCCGAAGTCATTAGCTTTGCATTAACAACAGCTACTTGAAGATACCGGGTCGCAATCCGCTCCTTAGATATTGCTAACGCCCATCTCGGTAACATGAGACCAATAGCTACTTCATTAAGCCCTATCTTTACTTGGGCATCAGTACCTACTCGATAATCGCAACCAAGAAGCATTAAGGCTCCCGCAGCTACTGCATGTCCGGTACACGCAGCAACAACTGGAATCTTCGATCCATATGCCTGCCGAATTAAAGCACCGCCAGCCGAAGTCATTTCCACGATTTTTTCGCGATCTCCTGTCCCAATTATACCTAAATCAAATCCAGCGAAAAAAGCCTTCTGGTTTCCAGCTATTACGACCGCACCAATTTCCTCGTTAGCTTCAGCCATGGCGATCTCTTCGCTGAGAGCTTGGACAAGAGCAGTAGAAAATGCATTCGCGCGTTCATCATCGACTTTTATAAGACAAACGGCTTCGATTTGTTCAACTTGCACATGCGGATGATCCATAAGAAAACATCGTACCTTCCACAAAACAAGCTACTAAATAAGGTTTCGAAATTATTTCTACCCGTCCTCTTCCATACCCCCATCCAAACGACCGATAGAATCCAGCTATGGCTACTTTGGTTTCAAACATTGAAATGGCAACAATCAATGTTGACCTTGCTCAATCTGAGTCCGAACGGCGAGACGGCGCAAGACTTCTCAGCAAGGGCGATTGGATTGCGCGCACAGATGGTGGCTACGCAATAACACATCACGATGACTGCACGAGCATGCTCCGCGATAAGCGCTGGTTCAGCGCCCTAGCCCTTATCTCACAAATGCAAAATTATGTTGACAAAGAATGGGCGAAAAGAGGACGTAAAAGTATTCTTTCCACCGAAGGTTTAGAACATCAACGAATTCGGAGGATAGTTAGTCCAGCATTTACGCCCAAATCAGCGGATCGTTTACGACCATTCATGAATACAGTAATCAATGAACTACTCGACCCGATATGTGAGATCGGAGAGACCGAATTCGTTAGCAATATCTGCGAACCATATCCGATACCAATTATTTGCGAACTGCTAGGCGCCCCAAAAGAGGACTGGGAACTTTTTAGTCGACTAGCGGAAGACATATTCAAAATTTTCAATGGCAACCTTGCCGAAGACGCTCCCGTAATTATGGCGGCGCAAGACGAGATGGATGCGTATATGCGTTCTCTTATCGCAAAACGAAAAATCCATCCTCAAGAAGATTTGCTGACAGATTTGATTCGCGCCGAAGAAGATGGAGACCGCCTTTCAACAGACGAGCTGCTTTCTATGGCGAATGCCTTGCTTCTAGCTGGAACTGATACCACGCGTAACCAGTTGGCCTGCGCTGTTTCGCTATTTGCCGAACATCCTGTTGAACTTCAAAAAATTCGAGATAATTCCTCTCTAGCACCCCAAGCCGTTGAAGAAACAATGCGATATTTGGGCGCGGTAAGAGGTACCGGTCGTTATGCAAGTGAAGATATCGAATACCGTGGTATTTTATTCCCCAAAGATACGCTCATTTTCCCCAGTTTCGTAGCAGCAAATCACGACAGCAAAAAGTTTGATCAACCAAACGAGTTCAATATCACGCGAGAAGACAAAGTTCCCCATCTTACTTTCGGAAGCGGCATTCACTTTTGTTTAGGTGCTTTTCTAGCAAGAGCGGAACTTCAAGAGGCCTTTATAACTATCGCTAATAGGATGCCCGGACTAAAAAATGCTGGGCAAGTAAAGTGGAAACCAACGAGAACCGGGATCTGGGGACCAAAGGAACTCCCACTTACTTTTGACCCTGGTTTTTAAAAATCTATCTACTGCCACCGTAGCGCTGGCTTTGACAATACGCGATGCCGCTAACTTTAGAAACTATTACCCAGGTGATACTCAACTTCTTTCCAGTCATTTCTAATAGCACTCAAAAAATGATGTAGTTGAGGCCAGCTAAATCAGATCTTTCGTTACACCAAAAATTAGAGCTAAATCTGCAAACACGCTTTCTCTTAATAATCAGCAGTTAGTTGGTACGACAGACAATTTCGAACAACTTTTTGAAGCCTTTCAAATTGCAAGCACTAAATATCATTTCGGCACAAAGACTAAATACTCCCTATCATTAGCAGTCAGCCCTCTAACTCCTAATGCTGGTTAAATTTCGTGATTCGCTGACTCACAAAACCAAGCGCTCACATAATTTGTTCTTAACTACTTCTTAGGAGTCCAGAGTGCCAAACGATTCGATTCGATGGGGGCGAATCATTGCCGTCGCATCGGCCGGAATCGTTTCACACTCATTCGGGAGAGCAACTCTGCCCCTTCTCCTACCAGCTATTTCAGATGAGCTAGGAATCGGCAGCACCACCGCAGGAATCGTTGGATCCACCAACATGGCATCATATTTCTTAGGCGTAATTATTGTCACTTATTTAGCCGGCCGAAT
>CAJQGN010000235.1 GCA_905477545.1 uncultured Acidimicrobiales bacterium
TACCTTCCGCAACAGCGCAAGGCCTTCTTCCGCTCGACCATCGTTGACTAAAATTTCAGCGAGTGCCGTCACCGCTGGCTCATGATCAGATTCGATGTCCAAGGCGGCTCTTAGCGAAACCTCATCGCCAAGCCCCACTAGCGACTCAAGTTCAGTCTCTTCTTCAGAGGGTAAAAGTTTCGCCACGAAATCCCGAAGGGTCGGCTCTCCCTGAGCACCCATAAAACCGTCTACAGGCTTTCCATCTTTAAAAGCTATAACCATCGGAATGGATTGGACTTGAAAAGCTTCCGAGATTGCAGGGTTTGCGTCTACATCAATTTTTACGCCGACGACTTTACCTTCTTGATCATCAATGACTTTTTCTAGAAGCGGGCCCAAAGTCTTACATGGCCCGCACCAAGGAGCCCATAAGTCAACAACAACCGGTACTTCATGACTTTTCTCCACTACCTGCGCATTAAAGTCCTGTTCAGTGACATCGATCATTAGAAGCTCACCCTTATCCTATTTTTCGGCCTATCGTTACAATCTGAATTGTATTGGGATACGTCGCGCTACGCGTAGCGTTTCATGTTCATTGATATCACCAGGAGGAACAGCATGATCGAAGGTATCCAACAAGCAGCAGTCACTGAATGGTTCGCCTCGAATGCTATTGACGTTTCTGCGCCACTGAGATTTGAACTTATCACTGGCGGCCATTCGAACTTGACGTACAAAGTGACTGACGAGAATCACAAGCAATGGGTGCTTCGCAGGCCGCCGCTCGGCCATGTTCTAAAAGGAGCCCATGACATGGGTAGAGAGCATCGCCTACTTTCATCTCTTTCAACGACCCAAGTACCAGTGCCCCCAGTCGTTGGCATGTGCACTGACGCAGCGGTAAACGACGCAGATTTTTACGTGACTGAATTTGTTAATGGCCATGTTCTCAGAGACAAAGAAACAGCAGCGTTAGTTCCGTTAGGTAATCGCTCCTTGCTGTCAGATCGAATCGTTGAGGGCCTAGCTTCAATCCACTCGGTAGATCTTGACGCGACACAACTGGCAGATTTAGGCAAAAAAGAGGACTACGTCGCACGCCAGCTAAGAACATGGCTTCGCCAATTTAGTGCAATGACGTCTCGTGAATTGCCCATAATTAAACGGGTACACGACGCTCTTCAGGATGCGATTCCTACTCAAACGGAAGCAACTCTAATTCATGGGGATTACCGGTTGGATAATTGTCTCGTGACCTCCGACGGGCACTTATCCGCGGTTTTGGACTGGGAAATTTCGACACTCGGAGACCCGCTAGCAGACCTCGGAATATTATTGGCTTATTGGAGTGAGGCCTCTGACAACTTCTTACCTTTGGGTTTCTCCGCCACCATCGAAGATGGTTTCAAGAGCCGTGACGGTCTCATAAATAAATACGTAGAGATAACTGGTCGCGACGTTTCCGATATTGATTACTATTTTGCATTTGCTAATTGGCGTTTAGCATGCATCCTTGAGGGAGTTCACGCCCGATACGTTGGTGGCGCGAATGTGGAAATTCCAGCGGAAGTAGAAATATTTCCGAGGAGTGTCGTTAGTCTAGCCCTACGCGCAGCTGAGATTCTCGGAGTTGATTAGCCGTGGATTTGTATCAGTTGAGAAGTAAACCAGCCTGTCATCAGCCAGTCATGCTAATCGCTTTGGAAAGCTTCGTTGACGCCGGGAACGTTCGGGCATCAGTAGCTGAAACGCTCCGAGAACAACTGGATTTCCAGATAGTCGCGGATTTCGACATGGATTTATTAATTGACCATCGATCACATCGCCCTATCTTGACAATCAATGATGGCGTCATGACCAACTTTGAGTGGCCAAGCATCCAGTTACTTCACGCTATCGATCAGCTCGGCAATCATGTGCTCTTACTCGACGGGCCGGAGCCTGACTTAGCATGGCACCAATTCATCAACCAAGTAATGGCCTTGGCAACTAAGTTCGCTGCCCGATCTATAATTGGTATCGGCTCTTTCCCTGGCCCAGTGCCACATACACGAGCTACTGAAGTCGCCACAACCACCACTGATTCATCTCTTGCCCGCCCAGTTGCATACTTACCTGATGAACTCGAAGTTCCTTCTAGCATCCATGCGGCCATCGAATGGAGTGCCCAAGATTATGGAATCCCAGCCTTGGGGTTATGGGCTCCGGTTCCTCAATACGCTGGAGTGCAACCTTATCCCTCCGCCGCTGCAGCACTTTTACGTCGGATATCAGAATTGACAGACATTACGGTTGACTTGTCTGAGCTTGACGAGGCAGGAGAACGTGCCGTCCGTAGAATCGACGCGGCCGTTGCGGCGAATCCGCAACATAAACAAATCGTAGATGCCCTCGAGAAACACATCGAGTCGATGGAAGCTTCACGAGCCCATGACCTGCCTTCGGGGGATGATCTCGCTGCAGAGCTACAACGCTTTCTGGATGATCAAGAGTGATCACAAAATGGCATGCTCTATACAATTGAGCTAGATTTACTCTATGAAAATTGATGGTGGTATTGGTGTCGATGGCGGATTCGACCGAATAGTAGAAAAATCGCAAGAGCAGG
This sequence comes from uncultured Acidimicrobiales bacterium, assembly GCA_905477545.1. GTDB lineage: Bacteria > Actinomycetota > Acidimicrobiia > Acidimicrobiales > Poriferisodalaceae > UBA9040. The sequence goes on from CAJQGN010000235.1 coordinate 2,594, forward strand.
AAGAGATCGGATATGACGGGCTCTGGGTTCCTGAAACCAGCCATGACCCTTTCACAATGTTGCCATTAATGGCTCATGGAACAGAAAATATTGAGCTTGGCACAAGTATTGTCGTCGGATTTGCCCGAAACCCCATGGACCTCGCGTACAGCGCAAACGACATCCAACTCATTTCCAAAGGCCGTTTCACTCTTGGTCTAGGCAGCCAAATCAAAGCTCACATTACTCGTCGGTTCTCGATGGAATGGTCCAAACCTGCAGCCAGGATGCGGGAAATGATTCTTGCCACAAAAGCAATCTGGAACAGTTGGAATACTGACGAGAAGCTCGATTTTCGGGGCGATTTTTATCAACACACGTTAATGACACCGTTTTTTCATCCTGGGGAGAATCCTTATGGCGCTCCAAAAATTGCGCTAGCCGGAGTGGGGCCTCTGATGACTGAAGTGGCGGGTGAAACATGCGATGTTTTTCTTGCACATGGCTTCACTACAGAAAAGTATCTACGAGAGGAAACTATCCCAGCGCTCGAACGAGGTGCTGATAAAGCTGGAAGATCTCTATCTGATGTAGAAATTTCAGCACCTCTTTTCATTGTTACCGGAAACAATGAGCAAGAACTTGAAGACGCTAAGAACTCCACAAGACAACAGATTGCGTTCTACGGCTCAACGCCTGCTTACCGAGGAGTTCTCGAATGTCATGGTTGGGGCGATATGCAAACCGAACTCAATAAATTGTCTAAAGAAGGCAAATGGGTTGAGATGGGGAAAACTATCGATGACGAGGTCCTTGATGCCTTCGCTGTTGTAGGCGAACCAGAAGAAATCGCTAGTGAGCTCACACACAGATTCGGCGATGTTGTTCAGCGAGTAAGTTTTTATGCTCCGTACAAATCTGATGCGGAACGTTGGAAAGCGGTATTCAGAGATCTCAAGGCGGTTTAGCACTATGGATCCCAGCTTTCCCACAGAGGTCGAAATCAGAGAAGTTGGGCCTCGAGATGGTCTACAAAATGAGATGGTCTTGCCCGTGGATCAACGGGTCGCATTAATTGATGCTCTCTCCGCTACTGGGCTAAAAACAATCGAAGCGGCTTCATTTGTTCATCCAAAGGCCATTCCACCTATGGCCGGTTCCGCTGAGGTCATGGCGAAAATTAATCGCGTAGAGGGCGTCAGTTATAGGGCTTTGGTTCCTAACGAAAAGGGAGCCCATGCTGCGCTAGACGCACAAGTAGATGAGATAGAAGTCGTAATGTCTGCTTCTGCTACTCACAACATAAAGAACATAAAAATGTTGCCCACGGAATCAGTCCAACAAATTATTGCCTTAACGAAAATCTCTCACTCCGAGGGCACACCAGTCGAAGCAATTGTTTCAACGGCTTTCGGCTGCGCATACGAGGGAGATATTGATCCGAAGCTAGTGGCTGGCTAC
>CAJQGN010000236.1 GCA_905477545.1 uncultured Acidimicrobiales bacterium
CGGGAAGCGAGGAAAAAACTCAATCCGAAGTTAATAACTCTTCAGTCAACCATGGTCGGGCAGACAGGTCCCTATAGTTCTTTTCCCGGATATGGGAACATGGCAGCGGCATTATGTGGCTTTTTCGCGACCACCGGTTGGCCCGACCGGCTGAGAGTCGGACCGGTTGGAGCCTACACAGACATCATTTCTCCACGGTTTGCTGTTCTTGCGATTCTGTCGGCATTAGACCATTTGGAAGCCACTTGCGACTCAACTGATTTTGATTTCGGACAAGGGGAGTCAGCTATTCAATTGCTCAATGTTGGACTTCTTGATTCGCAAATTAATAAACGACAATGGGAAGGAATAGGGAACGCAGACCACTTCCTGGCCCCTCATGGCGTTTATCCATGCAGTGAAGAAGATACATGGTTGGCTGTCAGTTGTTCCAACGACGAACAGTGGGAACTACTTTCATCGTATTTGAAAATTAATTGCCTACAGAAACTGAGCGTTAGCGATCGACTGAACCACCAGGAAGAAATCAATGCAGCTATAGAAGCGTGGACCACCCAGAGATCCAACAAGGATGCAGCCGAGATGCTTCAGCAACTTGGAGTAGCGGCTCACCAAGTCCAGGGTGGCAAAGAATGTCTTTTAGACGAGCAGCTCGGTCACCGCAATTGGACCGTAATTGTTGAACATGAACTAATGGGATCCATACCTGTAAGAAACAGTGCTATCCATCTGTCTCGAACTCCGGCATTGATATCGCAACCAGGGCCCAGGGTTGGTCAACACACTTTTGAAATCTTATTAAATGATTTAAACAAGAATCCTGACCAGATTGCAGAGCTTGCGATAAAGGAAATATTTGAATGAGTGAGATTCAGACGACAACTATAGGAACTCATTTCGGGACTTACGAAATCGATAGCAGCAACGGAGACATTATTGAAGTCCGCGGCCAGGGACTGGACCCTGACCCGTCGGCTATTGGACAGGCTTTCCATGCCCGCAAAAGCTTACGAGTTGAACGCCCGGCAGTCCGACTCTCTTGGTTAACAAATGGACCAGGATCTAACACTAACCTCAGGGGCTCAGATCCCTTTGTGGAGGTAAGTTGGGAAAAAGTTTTCGAGCTTGTAGCAGTCGAGTTGGAACGAGTTCGAGATAAGCATGGGAATAACTCGATTTTCGCAGGTTCATATGGTTGGGGTTCTTCAGGTCGGGTCCACGCTCCTCTCGCCTTATTGTCTAGATTTTTGAGAATGTTTGGCGGTTATACGGACACAAAAGGTACGTATTCCTCTTCTGCGGCGGAAACTGTTGTGCCATATTTCCTTGGAATGGGATACCACGAGGCAATAGGAAAAGGAACCTCATGGTCAGTTATTGCTGACAACACCGATCTATTTGTAAGTTTTGGTGGCCTGAGGCTCAGCAATACTGAAGTCACATATGGAGGTCAAGGAACTCACCATACTCGTGACTGGATGAGGTCCGCAATCAACCAAGAAACCGAGTTCTTAAATATCGGTCCCTTAAAAGATGATGTAGGCGAAGAATTTAAATCTCGGTGGCAACCTATTCGCCCGGGCACCGATGTGGCTCTTATGGCGTCTTTAGTTCATACGTTAATAACTGAAAAAAGAACAGACGAGCAGTTTTTAGAAACGTACTGTCATGGATGGGAAATTTTCAAAGAATATATTCTTGGCGGTTCTGACGGTGTTGCCAAAGACGCACTCTGGGGCAGTTTCATAACCACAATCCCCGAGGAGGAAATAAAGAGCCTTGCGAGGGAAATGTCTGAGAAACGGACCTTAATAAACTTGACTTTGTCCGTTCAGCGCGCTGATCACGGTGAGCAGAGCTATTGGATGGGAATGGCATTGGCTTGCGCTTTAGGTCAAGTGGGTTTGCCTGGAGGGGGTCTGGCTTTTCCTTTTGGAACCCAAGGTAACGTAGGATCTGGACAAGTTCGAAAACGCGTTGCTGGCATGCCGCTTCCTCCAAAACCTGAGAACGGCGCCGTCATCTCGGTTTCACGTGTGAGCGAACTTCTGGAAGGCGCCGGAGACACCCACCGATGGAATGGCACTGAGATAACATTGCCTGATATTCACTTAGTCTGGTGGGCAGGTGGCAATCCTTTTCATCATCATCAAGATCTGAACCGATTGCAAAGAGCTTGGGAAAAACCAGACACAATTATTATCCAAGAACCATTCTGGACAGCTACAGCGCGTCGAGCGGACATTGTGTTGCCATCGAGCTTGTCGTTAGAGCGAAATGATATCGGTGGAGCTGAAACTCAACTGGTAGCTCACCAAAAAATAGATGACCCCCCTGGGGAAGCGCTTGATGATTATGAGATATTTGCACGACTAGCCGAAATCCTTAAATTTGGCGATCGGTACAGTGAGGGACGTAACGGCGATGAATGGGTCGAGACTGTCTATGAAATTTTTCGCGCTGACAATACCTGGGCTCCTGAGTACGAGGAATTTAGAAAAATGGGATATCTCCAGTATCCAGATATGCCTGCTATGGGTGAAAAAGAGCAGGTGTTTCTCTCTGAGTTCCGCAGAGAACCTTCGTTGAATCCACTGCGTACACCAAGCGGTAAAATCGAAATCTTTTCGGAGCAAGTGGCGGCATTTGAATATCTCGAGTGTCCTGGTCACCCGACTTGGATTGAACCCTTTGAGCGCGTTGGCGGTGTTGGGTCCGAGAAGCACCCGCTTCATCTAATTTCTAACCAACCGCAATCGAGGTTACATAGCCAATTTGATCATGCCGAGCCGAGCCAGGCGACTAAGGTTTCTGGCCGAGAGCCCGTTCGGCTTCATCCATCCACGGCTGCGGACCGGAATATAAACAATGGTGATGTAGTTCGGATTTTTAATGATCGAGGCGCATGTTTGGCGGGCGCTGTTCTGGATAGTTCGTTAATGCCCGAAGTCGTTCAACTTTCAACTGGTGCCTGGTACGACCCGGATGAAGATGGAATCTGTCGTGCTGGCAACCCTAACGTCTTGACTCGCGACAAAGGAACTTCAGAACTCGCTCAGGGGCCATCTGCGCACACTTGCCTCGTAGACGTTGAACTGTTGGTTGGCGATGCACCTAAAGTAAAGGTCTACGATATGCCTTCGTTTACCGAAATGCCAAAGGAGTTGATATGACCGACCAGCAAAGCGGTATTAGCGGTCGCGACTGGATCAAAGAATTCGCTGACCGTTTGGAAACTTTTCCGCCAAGCGAAATAGAAATGGAAGCATTACTCGACCTAGCAGGCGTTGCTGCTCATGATTCAGAAAGGTTAGCTGCCCCGTTAGCTTGTTGGCTCATAGCGAAGGCAGGACTGAGCCCATCTGAAGGGCTCAAATTGGCAGAAGCCCTGGTGTCAGAACGAACTCGATAGAAACTTCTAACTCTTTGGCGATATATGACTCTAGACTGGAAAATGTGACGGAAAGAAATTGGGGGTTTCGGACAAGGTCTCTTCATGCAGGAGGAAGACCTGACTCAGCTACTGGCGCTCGCGCGGTACCTATATACCAATCAACCAGTTTCGTATTTGAAGATACAGAAGACGCTGCTGATCAATTTGCATTGCAGAAATTTGGAACAATCTACACGCGAATATCAAATCCTACGATTAATGCTTTTGAGGAGCGAATAGCGAGTCTCGAAGGCGGAATTGGATCCGTCGCAACAGCGTCAGGTATGTCCGCAGAGTTCCTAACGGCAGCCGCTCTCGCCGGGTCCGGAGACAACTTTGTTACTTCGTCAGCACTATATGGGGGCACACACACGCTATTCGATGTGACATTGGGAAGATTTGGAGTTGAGGCGCGATTTATCAATGGTGATGAGCCAGAGGCATACGCTCGCTCAATTGATGCTAAGACGAAGTTTCTGTATACAGAAATAATTGGAAATCCGTCAGGTTCTATTCCTGATCTTGATGGCATTGCGGAAGTAGCACGGGCACATAATTTGCCACTAGTAATAGATGGGACGTTCTCGACCCCGTACCTCTGTCGACCAATGGAGCACGGCGCTGACATAGTTATCCATTCAGCCACAAAATTTATTGGAGGTCATGGAAACTCACTTGGTGGTGTCGTGTCAGAGTCCGGTAAGTTCGACTGGGGCAGTGGTCGCTTCCCTTCGATGACTGATCCTGTTGCAAGCTACAACGGATTAAACTTTTGGGAAAATTTCGGAGAATATGCTTTCTGCACCAAACTACGGTCTGAACAGCTACGAGACATTGGCGCAGCGATGTCTCCGACTAACGCCTTCCTACTGCTCCAAGGGATAGAAACGCTTCCATTCAGAATGGATGCCCATGTGGCTAATACCAAGCTGGTTGTGGATTTCTTGGATGATCATGAGTTCGTAAGCTGGGTTAATTATGCAGGCCTCCAATCATCGCCGTACTTCGACTTAGCTCAAAAATATATGCCCAGAGGTCCAGGAGCAGTGTTTACTTTTGGCGTTAAAGGAGGCAGAGAAGCGGGCGCTCGTTTTATCGAGTCCTTGCAATTGATTAGTCACCTTGCAAACGTTGGTGATGCTCGCACACTAGTTATCCACCCTGCTTCGACAACCCATCAGCAGCTCTCTGATGAAAATCTAGTATCTGGAGGAGTAACTCCTGACATGATTCGTTTATCGATAGGCCTTGAAGATATTGAAGACATACTTTGGGATCTCGACCAAGCTCTTCATAGAGTGAGGCGCTGATATGGCTATAACTCATGTGCCAGTTCCTGGCTGGTCTGAACCAACTGCAGCGCAACGCTTAGAGCTTTTAGAACGGACTCGGTCAATAGCGATAGTGGGTGTGTCAACTAATCCGGCTCGACCGAGTAATTTCGTTGCGACCTACCTCATGGGCTCGAGCGCAGACTATGAGGTGTTCTTTGTCAACCCGTCCTTGACTGAAATTTTCGATCAGCCATGTTATCCGACGTTAGAAGCGTTGCCCAAAACGCCTGACATGGTTGACGTGTTTCGAAAATCTAAAGACTTACCTATCGTAGCTAACGAAGCAGTCGCCATCGGTGCTTCATCTCTTTGGATCCAGCTGGGCCTATGGAGTGTTGAAGCCGCTCAGATAGCTCTCGAATCAGGAGTCGAAGTCGTTATGGATCGATGCATCAAGATTGAACACGCTCGGTTTCATGGTGGGCTTCACCGTGCAGGTTTTGATACCGGTGTTATCGACTCGCGTCGAAAAATGAACAAGCGGTGACTATTAACGAGTCGACATGAAGACTGCGGATTAATTATGCGGCGGGTACTCACACTGCTACTAATAAATGTGCTTCTGCTAAGTTCATGTGCGTTTAGCCAAGAACTTAGTAAAGCAACGCCAGAAGGAAGCGCTGACGAAAGTTCAGTCGTGCAAAAAGATACGAAAACAGGCGAAGTGGTTTTCACCTACGTTGGGACAGAGAAAGCCCCCGATGCTCCTCATGGCTTGGACTGGTTCAATGCGGATCGTCCATTGTCATTTTCAGGAGATTTAAAAGGCAAAATTATACTTCTTGATTTTTGGACCCAAGGCTGTATCAATTGCATCCATGTTATCCCTGATTTAGCTAAGTTAGAGGAACGATTTAAAGAATCACTTGTCGTTATCGGCGTTCATTGGGCAAAGTTTGACCATGAACGAACGTCAGAGGCAGTTCAACAAGCTATCTTGCGATACGGAGTAGCTCATCCTGTTGTTAACGACAACTATGAATATCTGCGACAGGCATATCGCATAAAAGCTTGGCCATCGACAGTGCTAATTGACCCCCTAGGAAAAGTAGTGGGGGTGCATTCAGGTGAAGGCGTTTATGATTTGTTCCAACCAGTAATTGAGACGATGTCATTGGAGTATGGCGCTGCGGGATTATTGAACACTAGGCCTATCGACGAAATTACTGAGAAGCCGGCTCTATTGACCTCCGTTTTGCAATACCCCGGGAAAATATTAGCCGACAAAAACCGGGATCGATTGTACATTGCCGATTCTGGGCACAATCGTATTCTGATAGCGGACTTGAAGGGTAAATTGTTGGAATCCATAGGCTCCGGGGCAGCTGGATTTATTGACGGAGACTATAGTATCGCTCAGTTCTCTCGCCCCCAAGGAATGGAGATATCGGCGGATGGTCGCAAGTTATATGTGGCGGACAGAGAAAATCATGCCATAAGAGCCATAGACCTGGAATCGAAGCTCGTCAGTACAATCGCCGGAACAGGAGAGCCGACTAACCGTTTCATTTCTGGGTTTGGGGAACAGACCCAGCTTGCATCTCCATGGGACCTGTTAGCAATCGAAGACCGATTATTTATTGCTGGCGCAGGCAGGCATCAGATATGGGACTTGGAACTGGAGAGCGGTTGGCTAGGACTTTTCGCAGGCTCAGGTCGCGAAGGAATTGAAGATGGGGCAAGGTTGTTAGCAACTCTCGCTCAGCCGTCTGCATTAACCAGCGATGGGCAAAATATTTATTTTGCCGACTCTGAGTCCAGTGCCCTGCGCAAAATTCAGCTGACAGGAAAAGGGAATGTTGAGACCCTTGTAGGAACTGGACTGTTCGCCTGGGGAGATGAAGTAGGCGCTCTTGATGTCACTCAGTTGCAGCATCCGGTAGGCCTCGAATCGCTGGGTGACACCCTATACGTCGCAGATACTTACAACCATCGGATTAAATCAGTTAATTTATCAACTGGAGAGTCTCGTTACGTAGCTGGGTCCGGGAAGCCCGGCTTAGCAGATGGCTACGGAACTATCTCTGAAATGAACGAACCAAGCGGATTAAGCGCCGTTGGATCGCTTCTGTATATTGCTGACACGAATAATCACCTAATAAGAACACTGGATACGGTGACTGGGAAGATGGAAACACTTTCGCTGTCGAACCTCGATGTGGCTCAACTAAAAAGTATTGGGGTGGCTGACGATTATATAGAGCTATCGGAGCGCCAAGTCCGACCTGGGAAACTAAAAATAATCGTCAACTACTCGTTACCAGAGGGTTATAAATTCAATACTGGAGGCACGTTCCGATTTGAGTTGACTTTGAAAGAAAGTTCAAAGTTCTTGATTGACGGGGTGAACACGTATCAGGCGAACGGTCCGAAGTTTCCGCTTGAGTTCCTTCTTGATGTACCTGAGGTTGGAAGATCGGTACTCCGAGCAGAATCGACGGTGTTCTATTGTCCGATCGAAGAAGAAAGTTTCTGCCTTCTCCGAGATGTTGAGTTCAAGATTCCTGTCGTCGCTAACAAAGATGAATCTGTCAGCGAGATTCGACTTCAACATGCGCTGCCCTCAGCGGAAAAACTAGAGAAAATACCTAGTCGGAGGTAAAGTCTCGGAAGTTCCCGCGTGCAGCTCTTCGAAGCTCTTTTCCTGCGGTCGCAAAATAAAAACATGCCACAAGAGAACCGATGATATAGAGAAAAGAAGTGCCGCCAACAACCGACATCCATACAACCCTTTCGCGCCCTGTGAGCGCCCAGACCCATGATGGTGTTCGAGTAATGTCTAAAAAAGCAGCAAGGTTAAAGACGAACGGAGATAAAACTATTATCCAAAAAGCTATAGCGGACACTACGTTCATGTCAGGTACTCCGAGTCTGGCCTAGGAAGTGCCAATGCTTAGAAGATTCTCAACGGGATGATACAACTCTTCAAGATATTCGATGTTCGTGTCGCTTAACTCGATCGTAGTCGCTTCTATTAGTTGATCAAGCTGGGCAATTTTCGAAACTCCCACGACTGGAGAAACCACGCCTGGTTTGCTTAGCAGCCACGCTATAGCTATTTGAGCAGGAGTCGCTCCGAGGTCAGTCGCTATCTCAATTACGCGATCCGCAATAGCAAAGTCCATGTCACTGCGATATAAGCCTTCAGTCCTCTTTCTGTCTTGGCCAGTCGACCGATCGGTTGTTCCTTGATCGAAGCCACCCCTATAAGCACCCGCAAGAATTCCTCTTGCCAGTGGTGACCAAGGTTGAAGCGCAACTCCAGTGCTTAAACAATAGGGATTCATCTCTCGTTCTTCTTCGCGATAAATCAAATTGTAATGGTTTTGCATTGAGACGAATTGGGTCCAGCCGTTGTGCTCCGCCGTCATCTGAAGTTCAGCGAATTGCCAAGTAAACATCGATGAAGCTCCAAGGTAGAGAGCCTTACCATTTTTGACCACGTCGTGAAGCGCTTCCAAAGTTTCCTCAATCGGAGTCGTGGCAGCTCCCGGAATTCCATGCGGGTGTCTATGAATAATTAGCTGATCAACGTAGTCAATCCCTAGCCTGTCAAGGGAGGCATCAACGGCTTCCATGATATGTTTGCGACTTAAGCCTCCATCAT
>CAJQGN010000237.1 GCA_905477545.1 uncultured Acidimicrobiales bacterium
TGAATTGTCAGAAATTGGAGTGGTCGCTGTTGACATAGGGCCGGGCTTGTTCACTGGGTTACGGGTGGGATTGGCCACAGCAAAAGCAGTAGCCCATGCATGTCGAGTTCCAATGATCGGAATTTCCAGTCTTGATCTAGCGGCTTTTCCAGCTAGGTTTTCGGATCGACTTATAGTTTCGACTGTTGATGCTCGGCGAGGAGAAATATTTTATGCAACCTATCGCCGCACTGCCGGGGGGATTCAACGTATAGGTGATCCACATGTCGATCAGCCCACAGACGTTGCGGATCAACTCATGGCCCAGGGAGAAGAATGTCTCGTAGTAGGTGATGGGGCGCAAAGATATTCAGAAATTTTTGAAGGCATCCGGGGGGTGGAAGTAGGACAAGAAGGGTTCCGGTTTCCTAATGCCGGATCACTTGTGGAACTCGCTCATCCGCGAGCCCTACGCGAAGAATTTGTGGTGCCTGGAGAAATTGAACCTCTGTACTTACGCGCCCCTGATGCAAGAATAAATTGGCAGCAACGAGAACGGTCATGATAAATCCAACCTCGTTAAATACAGAAATAGTTATTCAGCCGATGAATAAACGCCATGTGCGTGCGGTGCGCGCAATAGATAAACAGGTTTATCCGAAGCCATGGTCAGTGGGTATATACCACGACGAGCTTAAGCAGCCAGCTAATAGAATTTATTTGGTAGCTTCTCATAACGGTGTACTTGTCGGCTACGCAGGAGCGATGCTTGTGCACGATGAAGGACATATAACTTCGATTGCTGTGAACCCGAACGCTGAAGGGAATCAAATAGCCACGAGGCTTCTTTGGGGGATTCACCGTGGGTGTCAAAACAAAGAAGCTGCTGCAATGACTTTGGAAGTTCGCGTGTCAAACGAACGTGCGCAGGCTCTGTATAGGCGGTTTGGGTATGTTCCAGCAGGTGTACGCGCTAAATATTATGGGGATAATAACGAAGATGCTCTTATCATGTGGTGTCATGACATTCAAAAAACTGAACATACTGAGAGACTGGCTGAGTTAAAAAGCCAACTAACTGGTTTAACAACATGGAGTATCGCATGAACACTTCAGAAGATATGACAATTCTTGGTATCGAAACTTCATGTGACGAAACGGCTGCAGCAATTGTCGTTAACGGAACTGATGTACGAGCGAACGTTGTTAGTAGCCAAGTAGATCTGCATGCGCGTTATGGGGGCGTGGTACCTGAGATAGCTGGGCGTGCGCACGAATCGTTGATTACGCCAGTAGTCGCTGAAGCGATGGTGAAGGCTGGAGTTGCCGATAATGAAGTAGATGTTGTGGCAGTAACACATGGACCTGGGCTGATCGGCAGTCTATTGGTGGGGGTCGCAGCCGCAAAGGCTATGGCTCTTGTGTGGGGCGTGCCATTTATTGGGATTAATCATCACGAGGCGCACCTCTACGCTTCATTCTTAGATCAGCCAGATATCGAATTTCCGTTAGTTGTGATGCTCGTCAGCGGCGGCCATACAATGCTGATCGAATTTCGAAATCATGGGGAGTATCGACTCCTCGGCGCGACTCTTGATGATGCAGCCGGAGAGGCGTTTGATAAAGTAGCTCGCTACCTGGGTTTGGGGTACCCTGGCGGACCGGCGATAGACAAAATTAGTTCACAAGGTGACTCGGAAGCTATTAAATTCACTCCGCCTATGTTTCATGATGGCTTAGATTTTTCTTTTTCTGGACTTAAAACCGCAGTTATTAATTATGTGAGAAAAAATTCCGACGCAGACACTGCAGATGTTGCGGCTTCATTCCAAACAGCGGTTGTTGATGTGCTTACCCATAAAGCATTGAAAGCGGCTAGAGAGGTTGGCGCTAAAGGAATTTGTCTTGCCGGAGGTGTCGCAGCAAATACGTTGTTGCGTCAACGAACCAGTGAAATCTGTAACGAAAATGGTTTCATAGCGTGTCTTCCGAGCCGCGCAATGTGCACCGATAACGCTGCGATGGTTGCTGCTACGGCGTGGTGGAAGATGCAAAACGGCGGCGGTTCACCCCTTGATTTAGGAGCCGACCCGAACCTGAGACTGCCATTTATTCAAAATTAGCCTCTTTTTGTAGTTTTTAGAGCCTAATTTATCAACCTTTTACGGGATCCTCGAATCTCAGGTTGTTCGCGCCATTCGCGCGCCATATCGTTAGCACTCGGCCATTGAGAGTGCTAACACCCTCAAGGCTTACCCAAATCGTGAAGATATCTAAGGAGGAATAGCCGATGAACTTGCAGCCCCTCGAGGACCGCATCATTGTCCGAACCAGCGAAGCTGAAGAGACAACGGCAAGCGGACTCGTAATCCCAGACACAGCCAAAGAGAAGCCACAACAAGGTGAAGTACTTGCAGCTGGTCCAGGTAAAAGGTCCGAGAATACTGGAGAGCGTATTCCTGTCGACGTGAAAGTCGGAGACATAGTTATATACAGCAAATACGGAGGCACTGAGGTTTCCTCAGGTGGCGAGGATCTCCTCGTACTTAGCGCTCGTGACGTTCTAGCGATTGTTGGCTGAGGTAAATCATGGCAAAACTAATTAAATTCAGTGAAGAAGCCCGAAAAGGACTCGAAGCAGGCGTTAATAAACTTGCTGATGCCGTAAAGGTTACTCTTGGGCCAAAAGGCCGAAATGTTGTGTTGGAAAAGTCATTTGGCGCACCAACAATAACTAATGATGGCGTAAGTATCGCTCGCGAAATTGAGCTCGAAGACCCGTTTGAAAACATGGGAGCGCAGCTTGTCAAAGAGGTAGCAACTAAGACCAATGATGTAGCTGGTGACGGAACTACCACAGCGACAGTTCTTGCTCAAGCAATGGTTCGCGAAGGACTTCGAAATGTTGCTGCAGGCGCGAATCCAATGTCGCTTAAGCGTGGGATCGAAGCTGCAGTTGCTTCTGCAGTAGCTTCAATCGGTGAAATGTCTGAGGACGTTTCTTCGGACAAAGGAAAGATTGCTTCGGTTGCTGGAATATCTTCAGCTGATCCAGCTATCGGTGAGATTCTTGCAGAAGCATTTGACCGAGTCGGCAAAGATGGAGTTATTTCGGTTGAAGAATCCAATACGTTTGGAGTGGATCTCGAATTCACCGAAGGTATGCAATTCGATAAGGGCTACCTATCCCCTTATTTTGTGACTGACCCTGACCGCCAGGAATCAGTTCTTGATGACCCGTACATTCTGTTTGTCAACGGAAAAATTTCCCAAGTACAAGAACTTGTGCCGCTGCTTGAAAAAGTTATGCAGACCGGAAAGAACTTGCTTATCGTTGCAGAAGACATCGAAGGCGAAGCGCTTGCCACTCTTGTGGTAAACAAAATTCGTGGAACCTTCACATCTGTTGCTGTAAAGGCACCGGGTTTCGGAGAACGCCGCAAGGCGATGTTGCAAGACATGGCTATTCTTACTGGAGCTCAGGTTATTTCAGAAGAAATTGGACTGAAACTCGAAAACACTACGCTCGACATGCTCGGCTCAGCTCGTAAAGTGATAATCACCAAAGACGAGACAACTCTTGTTGACGGCGCTGGTGAAAGTGGCGAAGTAGAAGGCCGTGTAACTCAAATTAAGCGTGAGATTGATGACACTGATTCTGATTGGGATCGTGAAAAACTTCAAGAACGACTAGCGAAACTTGCTGGAGGCGTTGCTGTAATTCAAGTAGGCGCAGCTACCGAAGTAGAGCTTAAAGAGAAAAAGCATCGTATCGAAGACGCTGTTTCAGCTACCAGGGCTGCCATCGAAGAAGGCATAGTACCTGGCGGTGGAACAGCTCTGTTGCGTTCACGTGCAGCAATTCTTGCGCTAAGCCTGCAAGGTGATGAAGCTACAGGAGCCACGTTGGTGCATCGAGCACTCGATGCCCCAGCTCGGCAAATAGCACACAACGCAGGTCATGAAGGTGCTGTAGTTGTGCAAAAAGTTGAAACAGCCGGCGGAAACAACGGATTCAACGCAGCAACTGGCGAGTATGAAGACCTGGTAGTTGCAGGCGTAATTGATCCAGCGAAGGTAACCCGAGCTGCTTTACAAAACGCTGCATCAATCGCGGCGCTTCTGCTTACAACTGAAACCCTTGTTACCGACAAACCAGCCGAAGGTGGTGACGCAGCTGCTGCTGCAGCCATGGCCGGTATGGGCGGCGGTATGGGCGGTATGGGTGGCATGGGCGGCATGATGTAGCCCGAGCTATAAATAAACGTAATTGACATATGAGGGCGAGCCGTAAGGCTCGCCCTCAGTATTTTTGGAACTAAAACTCGATACGGTAAAATTCTGATGAAATCCAGCGAAAATAAAATGATTCGACGAGGACTTCAGAAAATACCAAGGCCACTAGTCTGGTCGCAAGGAGCAGAGGCCCCATGGGCTGGACGAGAAGCTGCGGACAAAAACTTTTCTCTTCGATTTCTCGAAAAACAGTTGCTCGATAGAACAGTCAGGATCCAGGAAACTTCTGCCCCTCCCCCCAAACGGAACTCAGCAGTTTTGATAGCTCTCTACGAAAAGAAAGATGAGGTAACAGTCATCCTGACTCGTAGGACGAAAGAAATGAGATCCCATAGCGGAGAAGTCAGTTTTCCTGGAGGCGGACAAGAACCAGACGAAGATTTGTGGCACACAGCTGTTCGCGAAGCTAATGAGGAAGTCAACCTCAATGTTTCGCTTGTAAGAAGAATTGGTGAGTTAGATCACCTGACTACCATTTCATCTGAATCGAGAATCGTGCCGTATGTTGCTGTTCTGAGTGAACCCCCTGAATTGCGGCCTAACCCTGCCGAGGTGGCTGCGATTCTTGAAGTGCCTCTAAATGAACTGCTATTGCCAGGTGTTTATCGTGAAGAAAAATGGCGCTGGCCGACACAAGACTCCGAGCGCAGAATATTTTTCTTTGAGATAGAAGCTGACACCATATGGGGAGCCACCGCCAATCTTCTTAGGCAACTGCTTCTAATCGGGTTAGGGCGTACCTCTGCAGGTGAATGAAACACCAAATCACTGAATGAGCGCTAAGGTTATGGACTTCTCGAGACAAGATTCAATAATTTTGTAAGGCAGAGCTAAGCGATCATGACAGACGGCAATAATAAACATGAGACAGTGCTCGTAGTCGATTTTGGCGCGCAGTACGCTCAGCTCATAGCTCGAAGAGTTCGTGAAGCGCACGTTTTCAGCCGAATCGTGCCGCATTCCGTTACTGCTGAACAAATTAAGCAAGAAAATCCTGTTGCCATAATACTTTCAGGCGGACCCAAGTCTGTTCATGTCGAGGGAGCTCCAACGATTGATGCAGCAATTTATGATCTTGGAATACCTATTCTCGGTATCTGCTATGGATCTCAGCTGATAGCGCAGCAGCTGGGCGGCACCGTAGCTAGAAGCGGTCGAG
>CAJQGN010000238.1 GCA_905477545.1 uncultured Acidimicrobiales bacterium
GATGCGAGCGATCGCCGAGTTGAATCGTAGCTCAGCCATTGCATCGCCAACTGATTCAATAGTCCTATGCATAAGACGTTTGAGGTCTTCATCTGGTTCGACGTCTGCTACTCTTAGATCCCCAGAGGATTCATCTACCAGATTACGCCAAACTCGTTGCAACAGCCGGTGTGAGCCCACTACGGACTTAGTTTCCCATGGGCGGTCTTGATCCAGCGGCCCCATGAACATTTCATATAACCGCAATGTGTCAGCTCCATAAGCTGCATACATGTCATCTGGAGTGACTGAATTTTTTAGAGATTTTCCCATCTTTCCAAATACACGAGTTACTTGTTCTCCCCCAAAAGTATAAAGACCATCATTTTCTTCTACTTCTTCAGCCTCGACATACACGCCACGACTGTCTTGAAAAGCCGCTGCTTGGATATACCCCTGATTGAACAGTCGCTTAAATGGTTCCGGCCCGGAAACATACCCCAGATCAAAAAGAACTTTATGCCAAAACCGAGAGTAGAGGAGATGCAGAACGGCGTGTTCCACGCCACCAACGTAGAGGTCAACGCCACCAACTCCGTTGCCATCTTCGCTCATCCAGTAGCGTTCGACCTTCTCATCAACGAATCGTTCGTCATTTGTTGGATCAAGGTAACGAAGATAATACCAGCACGATCCGGCCCATTGAGGCATAGTGTTGAGTTCTCTTTTAAATTGACGCTCTCCAAGCCCATCGCCAAGGTCATAGGTCGCTGCAGTCCATTCGCTTGCTCTTCCTAAAGGCGGTTCCGGATCAGATTCCTCATCTAAATGCCGCGGAGCCCAATCGATAAGATCGGGAAGTTTTACAGGTAACTGATCTTCTGGCACAGCTATTGGTATCCCGCTGTCGTCATAGACAATAGGGAACGGCTCACCCCAGTATCGCTGCCGAGAGAAAAGCCAATCTCGCAACTTATAGGTAACAGTTCCCTCGCCGCATCCGTTTAACTCCAGCCATTCTCGAATATGTGCTTTGGCCTCGGAGATTCCTAGACCATCTAAGAAGCCGCTATTGATCGCCGGTCCATCTCCAGTGTAAGCCTCACCGTCAAACGACTCTGGCGGCTGAACAGTCCTTACAATTTCTATCTCATACTTTTTAGCAAAATCCCAATCGCGTTGGTCTTGACCGGGCACACTCATGACCGCACCAGTCCCGTACCCCATGAGCACATAGTCAGCAACAAAAATTGGCAGCGACTCGCCGTTTACCGGATTGATACAGTCTGAACCTAGATATACGCCTGTTTTTTCCTTGTTCTCTTGTCTTTCTAGTTCGCTATGCTCTGCGGTCTGTTTGCGGTAACTCTCTACTGCTTCGGCAGGACTCGCACATTTATTTTTCCAAAGCTCTGGCGTTCCAGCAGGCCAGTCCGCAGCCACCAACTGGTCGATAAGCTCGTGTTCAGGGGCAAGAACCATCGCTGTCGCCCCGAACAAAGTGTCAGGTCTGGTCGTGAAAACAGTAATTTTTTCCTCTACCTCAAGATCAAAACTAACGAGAGCTCCTTCCGATCTACCGATCCAATTACGCTGCATCGTCTTCACAGATTCAGTCCAATCAAGCCGATCAAGGTCAGACAGAAGACGGTCTGCGTAAGCTGTAATTTTCATCATCCATTGCTTCATCGGTCGCTTGAATACTGGATGGTTTCCTCTCTCGCTGCGCCCTTCATTAGTAACTTCTTCATTGGCTAAGACAGTTCCAAGTCCTGGACACCAATTCACTGGAGCTTCACCCAGGTAAGCGAGCCGCCATTGACTAAGTTCCTTATTCCGGTCGGACTCGGACATTTCATCCCATAGACGCCCATCAATAGTTTTGCGGTTTCCTTCTTCAAACAGCAATTGCAGTTCGTCAATGTGTCTCGCTCGGTCAGATTCCACGTCGTACCAGCTATTGAAGATCTGCAAAAAGATCCACTGTGTCCAGCGGTAGAACTCTACGTCTGTAGTTGCAATGCTTCGACGTTGGTCATGACCTAGCCCTAAACGATCGAGCTGTCTTTGCATGTTCGCAATATTATTTTCTGTATTTTTTCGAGGATGCTCACCTGTCTGCCTTGCATGCTCTTCAGCAGGTAGCCCGAAAGCGTCGTAACCCATCGTATGCAGAACGTTGTGACCCGTCATTCTTTTAAACCGAGCGAACACGTCAGTACCGATATAACCCAATGGATGTCCTACATGTAGCCCAGCCCCCGACGGGTAAGGAAACATATCCATGATAAAAATTTTCGGCAGATCAATCGCAGCGCCATCAGACGAGCTTAGATCTCCTGATGGGTTACCTGTATGGTACGTGCCTTCGCTACGCCACTTTTCCTGCCATTTAGCTTCTATCACTTCAGCTAATCGGGCATCATATCTATACGGCAAATTCGGATCGATTGGTTTTTTTTCTGGATGAGGAGAAGAAGTTGACGAGAGCACAGAGCTAAAGCATGCCATGTCCAGAGAGGTTTTTCGCACATGGACAAAGTTCATTTTCCGTAAGCGAGACGATAGGCAAGAAGTCGAATAGCCTCTAGGTCATGTCAGCAATGTCTTCTAGCACCCCAACCGGCGATTTTGTTACCCCAGATTATTCTCAATGGGAAGAGGCCGCTACTAAAGCTTTGCGCGGTGACTCGCTGAGCTCTATAACTCATCAGGTAATTGACGGTTTCGACATTGGCCCGCTCTACACAGAGCGCCATCACTCAATAAACCACGAACAAATCGGGCTTCCCGGAAAATTTCCCTTTACACGCGGAAGCAAGCCAGCAAACCAAACTGGTTGGGAGATAAGACAAACCCATGACGCTCTGAATCAAGACGCAAATACAACAATACTTTTAGATCTGCAACGCGGCGTCACAGGCATTACCCTCACCAACTCACCTTCTGAGATCGACGCTCTCAGTGAAGTTCTTGCCGGTGTGTATTTGGATCTCGCTCCAGTCCACTTATCTCCAGGTTCAAATCGTGCACAAGCAGAAGCTCTATTAGGATTGGCAGATGCTAAGGACTTCAAACGTCATTTAGTTAGAGGAAACCTTGGATTAGACCCGGCTAGACAAGCTATCCATCACCCAGCGTCTTCTGAAGACCTCGCTAAGGGAGTAGAGGAAGTTGCGGTTTATGCTTCCGCTCTTGCCTCAAATCACCCGAACGTAACGGCAATAGCGATAGACGCGTCCACGTACGACGACCTGGGAGCATCTGATTCTCAAGAAGTTGGCACTGCCCTAGCTATCGGCTTGATGTGGATTCGA
>CAJQGN010000239.1 GCA_905477545.1 uncultured Acidimicrobiales bacterium
AAGCCTGATTGCAGCTGGTCCTCTGGTTCAGCCGATGAGGGCTATCCCAGGAGCTGAACTCATCCCAGTCGACAGTGAACATTGCGCGTTGCATCAGTGCCTTCGCGCTGACTTGGAATTAGGAAATTCGAGCCGTTATCTTCGGGAGTTAGTTCTGACAGCCAGTGGTGGGCCATTTCGAGGATGGAGTAGAGAACAGTTGGAGTCAGTTACTGTGAACGATGCGCTCAACCATCCAACATGGTCGATGGGTCCTAAAATAACGATTGATTCTTCGACT
Organism: uncultured Acidimicrobiales bacterium; assembly: GCA_905477545.1. GTDB lineage: Bacteria > Actinomycetota > Acidimicrobiia > Acidimicrobiales > Poriferisodalaceae > UBA9040. Next base: position 281 of record CAJQGN010000239.1, read on the forward strand.
CTTATGAATAAGGGCTTGGAAGTTATTGAAGCTCACGAACTTTTTGGCGTTGGGTACGATGACATTAAAGTTGTTGTACATCCTCAATCGATCGTGCACTCAATGGCGAGTTTTGTGGATGGAACCACTATCGCGCAGCTCTCACAACCTGATATGAGGTTACCCATTGGTTATGCTCTGGCTTTTCCGGAACGCATAGACACTGAGTTTGGTGCTCTTGATTGGGATGCTGCTATTTCGATGGATTTTGAACCTCCTAATTTGCATAGGTTTCCGTGCCTTGGATTAGCATTTGATGCAGGTCGATTAGGCGAAACTGCTCCCGCGTGGCTTAATGGAGCTAACGAGGCAGCCGTCGCTGGATTTCTACAAGGTGCTATTTCGTGGACGGGTATCGCAGCAGCGATATCGGCCTCGTTGGAGAAATACGATGGTGAGCGAGCCGATTGCGTTGAGTCTGTTATTCGTGCAGATCGGCGGGGACGCGAGTGTGTTGAAAATCTTTTAGCTGACAAGAGTGCAAAAAATGTCTGAATCGAACTATCGAAATATTGGAGGTAACGGTTTATCCGCATTCATTGTTTTGGGCCTTTTCTTTTTACTGGCACTGGTTTCTAAAGCGATGGTAGTCGTTGTCCTGGTAATCACGTTCATCGTTTTCATGCACGAAAGCGGTCATTACCTAGCTGCTCGAGCAACAGGAATGAAGGCGACCGAGTTTTTTTTGGGCTTTGGCCCTCGTTTGTTCAGCTTTCGAAGAGGTGAAACTGAATTTGGTGTAAAGCCTGTGTTGGCAGGGGCATACGTAAAAATTATAGGGATGACTAATTTAGACGAAGTTGATCCGATTGATGAGCCGCGAACCTACCGGCAGAAGTCATACCCGAAGAGACTACTTGTAGCATCAGCAGGCTCACTAATGCATTTTGCAATGGCGTTTGTAGCGATGTTCGTCTTGCTAAGCGTTGTGGGCGAGCCCAAAGTTGAAGAAGGTAAGTGGGAAGTAGGGCTAGTTCTCGAAGAGTCACCAGCAGGGGGTTTCTCTTCGGCTGCGGAAGCAGGAATCAGATCAGGCGACAGAATCCTTGCTTTAGGTGCGCAATCAACCGTTTTGTGGGAGGACTTGGTGACGGTGGTTCGTAGCCAAGCTGGCGTCTTGTTACCTGCAGCGGTTGAACGAGATGGTGAAATTATTGAGCTGCTAGTGGAACTCGACTCGACTGAAACTGGAGAAGGGCGACTTGGAATTAGTGCGCAAGCCGTTACCTCATATGAGACAGTCAGTCCACTAAAGTCTATTGTTCTAGCCGTTAGTCGGTTGGCTGAGATGGCTTGGCAGTCCTTACGAGGTATCTGGCACATCGCATCAAATTTCGGTGATGTGCTAGACCGGATATTCTCGGCGCCCAATGATCCGACTGTGAACGAAAACCTAGAGACCCGACCGCTTTCGTTAATTGGTGCTGTTCAGATTGGTGCCAGCGAGCAGTTCAATAACTCGGAACGGTTACTTCTTTTCATCAGCTTTAACATGTTCGTCGGGGTTTTCAACTTGTTGCCTTTATTACCACTCGATGGAGGCCACTTGCTGGTTGCCTCCTATGAAAGAGTACGGGAAGGCCGGTCGGGTAAGCGCTATATGGTCGATATATCTCGGCTAATGCCGATCACGTACGTGGTCATAATATTTTTGGCTTTCTTTGGGATAGGCGCCATCTATCTAGATATCGCAAATCCTCTCAATTTCTAATCTGGTCAAAGGTGGTTGTTAAATGAACTCAGGTTTAAAGGTGCCCAATACAAATGTTGTTTGAGCGGCGAGTAACGCGACGAGTAGAAGTCGGGTCTGTTTCGGTGGGTGGCAGTGCGCCGATAAGCGTTCAGTCCATGACAACAACTAAAACAGCAAATGTAGAGGCAACGCTTCAACAAATTTATGCGCTCGCTGGCGCAGGCGCCGACATAGTTCGTTGCACATGTAACGATCTAGACGCTGCAGAGGGGCTAGCTCAGATTATCCCACGTTCTCCAGTTCCGATAGTTGCCGATATTCATTTTCAATATCGGCTAGCTCTTGCTGCCTTAGATGCAGGAGTAGCGTGTTTACGATTAAACCCTGGCAACATTCGAAAGCCTGAGCACATCAGAACAGTCGCTATGGAAGCGCGTGATAGGGGTGTTCCAATTCGAATCGGTGTCAATGGTGGTTCCTTGGATCCTGATATCGAAGAACGTTATGGAATGACGCCTGTTGCACTTGTGGAGTCAGCAAAACGTGAGTTAGGACATTTTGAAGCTGTCGATTTCGATAATGTAAAAATTTCAGTGAAAGCGAGTGACGTACGTTTGATGGTGGAGTCTTATCGGCTCCTTGCAGATACGGTCGATTTTCCGCTTCACCTAGGTGTTACTGAAGCTGGACCTTTGCCTGGAGGAGTTCTGAAGGGGACTGCTGGAATTGCCACGCTTTTGAATGAAGGCATTGGAGACACCATCCGCTTTAGTCTTACGGCGGACCCGATTGAAGAGGTGAAAGTAGGTAAACAGCTTCTTGAAGTACTGGGTTTAAGAGAAAGATCGGGTCTTGATTTAATAGCGTGTCCATCTTGTGGTCGAGCTGAAGTAGACGTTATCGAAGTAGCTGCAAACGCTCAGGAAGCGTTAGCTAAACTTGATATACCGATACAGGTTGCTGTCATGGGGTGCGTGGTGAATGGGCCTGGCGAGGCCAAAGGAGCAGACCTAGGCATTGCTGCGGGTAGGCAAAGAGGGCACTTGTTCGTGCGAGGCAAAGTGGTAAAGGTGGTGCCTGAAGACAAGATGGTTGATTCGCTTGTGGAATGGGCAGAGAAAATTTCTGAGGCGGGTATCGAAGGAGCGCTCGCTGATGCTGATCTAGGAGCAGAAGCAGAAGCGGAAGCAGATAGAGCGGCGCTATTAGAAAGCCAGGGAGAAGATGTGAATTCGACTGAAAAGACCGTTGACATTATTCGACGTCGCTAGTCAGAGGATCTAGATGAAGAGATAGCTATGCGGAGACAGGTAGCGGTGCTGATACGCTTGTATCGACACAGGTCAGCTATAGCTGGGCGTGGGCGCTGCCCACGCCTGTGGTCGTTATATGATCAAAACTAATTTTCTTAATTAATCTACGAAGGAGGAGTTATGAGCGAAACTGACAAAATATTTAAGCTCGTTGCTCCTATCGTTTTTGATGCCGGATACGAATTGTACGATTTGCAACGAAATGATACGACGTTATCGGTTCTAGTTCAGGGCCTTGATGGCGTGGGTATCGATGAGTTAACTAATCTCAGTAGAGCAGTTTCTGCTTTGCTTGATGAACATGATCCGATCCCAGGACGTTACACACTTGAGGTGTCGAGCCCTGGAGTTGAAAGACGTTTAAGAAATATTGATCATTTCGCTTCAGCAGTGGGGGAGCAAGTGCACATACGAACTTTTCCAGGGCCAGAGGGTCGACGCCGGATAGCAGGGTTGTTGAAATTTGTTGATAGCGACATGATTACAGTCGAGGACCCTGAAAGTGGCGTCTGTCTAGTCAGTTTCGATGAAATTGAAAAGGCTCGCACTATCTTTGCTTGGGGTCCTGGACCCAAACCTGGTAAGAGTGCAAAGCCTACTACAGCTAAAATTGAGGGAGGAAGTCAGACATGACTACCCCAGACATGATGGAAGCCCTGCAAGCACTTGCTGCTGATCGAGGTATGAGCACAGAAGTTCTCCTCGAAGCGGTAGCAAATGGTCTTGAGTCGGCGTACAAAAAAATGCCTGATTCCTCGCCTGATGCTTACGTGGTGATTGATGAAACTTTCAATATTCAAGTCATCGCTCAAGAAATTGATGAAGAAGGAACGGTTCTTCAAGAGTGGGACGACACTCCGGAAAATTTTGGCAGAATAGCAGCTCAGACGGCCAGGCAGGTGCTAGGTCAGCGCATCCGCGAAGTCGAAAGAGATATGAAATATGAGGAATACGCTGGACGAGAAGGCGACATTGTTACTGGCATAATTCAGCAAAATGATTCCCGATACACGCTTTTAGACCTAGGTCGAGTCGAAGCGCTTTTGCCTCAATCAGAGCAGGTCCCTTATGAGCGACCTGAGCCGAACACGCGTCTGAAGGCCTACATAGTCGAGGTGCGCAAGACACCAAAAGGTCCGCAAATAGTCGTTTCTCGAACCCACCCGGGACTTATTCGTGAACTATTTAAGCTTGAGGTTCCAGAAATAAGTGAGGGGATAGTGGAGCTGAAGGCCTGCGCTCGTGAGCCTGGCCATAGAACAAAAATTGCTGTTTGGTCCAATGATTCTAATATTGATCCGGTGGGGGCTTGTGTTGGCGCTCGTGGTGCCCGAGTTCGACAAGTAGTTAACGAACTCCGCGGCGAAAAAATTGATATCGTCCCATTTTCAGATGATCAGAATGATTTCGTGGCGAAGGCACTTTCACCAGCCAAAGTCAAAGAAGTTCGATTCCATGAAGTTGATGGAGTGGCAGAGGTCATAGTCCCTGATCATCAGTTATCACTAGCGATAGGTCGTGAAGGGCAAAATGCTCGCCTGGCTGCTCGACTAACTGGCTGGAGAATTGATATTAAAAGCGAAACCCAAGTTCTTGATGAAGAAGCTGCCTACGCAGCCGAAGATTGGGCTGAAGGCGAATGGGTTACTGACCCTGAAACAGGTGAACAAACTTGGGTGCCAGCAGACGGCAGCGAAGCTATGACCGCCGGTGAATGGAGTGAGGCTGCAGAAGAGCCGCAGCGACAGGAAGAAGAAATCGATAATAGTGTTGACGAATCAGAGGTAAAAAATGCTGGTTTAGATACTGATATTAATGCTAACGAAGTAGTCGAATTAGAAGAAGTCGAAGAAGAGGCCGGAGATAGTTAGCGGCGTGGACCGCCTAAGCCTGTAACGTGGCACTGGGCAGTCCATCCATCTGTCGGCCGGTGGCCGTTGTTGTTGACTAGAAATAGTCGATGACAACGAACTGCTTAGGTCGATGAACCTGCCCACTAGAATGAGGAACGCGCTTGCCCAAGAATCCCAGGGTCTACGAACTTGCAAGAGAATTAGGTCTATCTAACAAGGAGACCCTTGATCTATGTGACGCGCTTGGAATTGGCGTAAAAAGCCATTCTTCTAGTGTCCAAGAAGCTCAAGCCGACCGTGTTCGCCGAAAAGCGGACCGTGAAGGACTAATTCGAGCACAGCAACCCCAAGAAGAAACTGAACAGACGAAGCCGGCGAAGAAGAAAGCGCCCGTTAAGAAAGCGGTAGCTAAGAAGGCTCCAGCTAAGAAAGCGGTAGCTAAGAAGGCTCCAGCTAAGAAAGCTGTCCCGGCAAAGGATGCTGAAGATCTTGGGGACTCGGCGACTGCTGATTCTGATGAATCGCCAAAATCAGGTGTGAAGCTGGCACCAGCGAGTGTGGTAAGCCCCTCGCCTTCGAAGGATGACGAACCAGCTAATGATGATTTGAAAGAAAATTCTGCGGCTAAGGAAGCAGCGCCAAAGAGGCCGTTACCTCCGCCACCGCTCAAGATGCCGCCACCTAGACCTCTTGTAACTTCGAGCGGACAAGAGTCGGTAAAGCCGCGTCCTCCAGAAGATGTAGCCGTTCCTGAGGCGGAAGCGGTGATCTCAGATAGAACTGAAGTCGCAGCGTCGCCTTCAGAGGAAGAAGCTTCGGTAAAGGCTAGTCCTGTAGAAGCATCACCTGAGATTGGTACTCAGCCGGTGTCACCTGCTCGGATGCCTGCGCCTCCTAAGTCAGTTAATGGAAAACCTATTCCGCCGCCTCCTACAAAACCTCGTTCTGCCACAGGTAAAGCTATTCCGCCTCCGCCAGGGCCTCCTAGATCGCGAACCGCAAGTAAACCAGCAGGTTCTCCTGCTGGGCGCGGGACCAGTGCTCCTAGAGGCGGCCCAGCACGACCTGGTGCTGCTCCTGGTGGCCCAGCTCGACCTGGTGCTGCTCCTGGTGGTCCAGGAGGACGCCCAGATGACCGCGGTGGTCCAGGTGGACGGCCAGGAGGTGGCCGGGGAGGTCCACAGCAGCGTCGAGGACGTAAGCAGAAGCGGCGTAGACGGCAGGTCGAAGAGTTGCAGCCTCAACAAGCTGCTGCTTACACCCCGGTTGATGCTCCGGTACCTGAAGGGGAAGTGCTGATAGAGCGTGGCTCGACCGCACAAGAGGTGGCTAGCCGGCTAAACCGTTCTGCCGCCGATATCGTAAAATTTTTACTTCAGCAAGGTGAGATGGTCACGGCGACGCAGTCTCTCAGCGACGATAATATCGAACTCTTCGCGACGGACTTAGGAGCGGAAGTTCGGCTAATTGATCCGGGAGCCGAGCAAGAACAAGAAATTCTTAAAACCTTAGACTTAGCTTTTGACGAAGACAGTGAAGAAGTGAGGCCTCCGGTTATCACAGTAATGGGACACGTTGATCACGGTAAGACTTTGTTGCTTGATCGGATTAGATCTGCAAATGTTGTTGCGGGCGAAGCAGGCGGTATTACCCAGCACATAGGTGCGTATCAGATTTCTCGAAATGATCAATCATTGACCTTTATCGATACTCCGGGTCACGAGGCTTTCACTTCTATGCGTGCCAGGGGAGCGAAGGCTACTGACATTGTCATACTTGTAGTGGCAGCTGATGACGGAGTGATGCCCCAAACTCTTGAGGCGATCGATCATGCGAGGGCCGCCGAAGTTCCAATAATCGTGGCTATCAATAAGATGGATCGCGAAGGAGCGGATCAAAATCGTGTTCTAGCTCAACTAGCGGAGCGAAACCTAATTCCTGAGTCATATGGTGGAGACGTAATTACGGTTCCTTTGTCTGCAATGACTGAGGAAGGAATAGACGATCTTCTTGATCAGATAGTTCTTGTTGCAGAGCTCGAAGAATTAACTGCTGGGTCACAGGGTCGTGCATTAGGCACTGTTCTTGAATCTAATCTTGATAAGGGACGTGGCCCAGTTGCCACAGTACTGGTGCAACAGGGAACTTTGTCTGTCGGTGATCCTATGGTTGCAGGTGCTGCATGGGGTCGGGTTCGAGCTATGACAGATGCGCTTGGTAATCAATTGAAACAAGCAGGTCCATCTACTCCAGTCGAAGTTTTAGGATTATCTGAAGTTCCGCGCGCAGGTGACATGTTCACAGTTGCGCCCGATGAAAAAACTGCAAGTAAAGTTGCAGATACCCGAGAACACTGGCAGAGACAAGCCAGTATGGCGGGAGTTAGTGCTGCCGGTGGGGGTGCCAAACTTGAAGATATCTTTAAGCAGATTCAAGCTGGTGAAGCCGCAACTCTTAACTTGGTTCTCAAAGCTGATGTTCATGGCTCTTTAGAAGCAGTTACGGAAAGCCTTCGTAAGCTGGAGAGACCTGAAGTGAAGTTGGCTTTCGTAAGTCGTGGAGTAGGGGGAGTTAATGAAAACGATATTCAACTTGCCATGGCTTCGAACGCAACAATTTTAGGATTCAATGTCAGGCCGGATCGAAAGGCGAGGCAGCTAGCTGAGTTCGAAGGCGTAGAGATTCGTCTTTATGAAATCATTTATAAGCTTCTTGAAGACATTGAGAATGCAATGCTCGGAATGTTGACGCCGGAATTTGAAGAGATTGTTACGGGCGAAGCGCATGTTCGTCAGGTATTCCGAATCTCGGGAGTAGGCCCAATAGCTGGTTGTGTTGTTGAAAATGGCACCATTGCAGACAAAGCTAAAGTCAGATTCTTGAGACAAGGCACGATAATTTGGAAGGGGCAAGTTAAGTCACTTCGCCATTTCCAAGATCAAGTAGCTTCGGTAGTCTCAGGCATGGAATGCGGCATAGGTCTTTCAGACTTTACTGATCTGAAAGAGGGCGATGTCATAGAAACTTACGATGAGAAAGAGATTCCTCGAACCTAGGGTTTGTAGGACTTCCTAGATGAATTCTGCTTGTGAACCAGCGTCGTAACAAACCTGTCAGAAGAGGCGGACCTAAATATGCCCGTACTGATCGTGTTAAGGAACTCATTCGAGAAATCGTTGCTACTGAAATAGAACGTCTGGGTGATGAACGTCTCTTTTCGGTAGCTATTACTGGCGCTGATGTTGACAATGAGTTGGCGAAAGCGATTGTTTATTTTGACGTGTTAGATGAAGAAGATCTACCCACCGCACAGCTTGCGCTGGACGAAAATCGTTATCGATTTCAAAAGGCATTCGGAGAAGGTACTAGAATGAGACGCACGCCGAGATTTGAGTTTCAATTAGATGCCTCAATTGGTGGAGCAAGCAGAATAGAAAAAATTCTTGGCGACATTAAGGCAAGTGAGCAAGAAAGTAATTAATTGGCCCGAAGAAAACCATCTACGGTCCACGGGATGCTGGTGGTAGATAAGTCGTCTGGGGTCACTTCTCATGACGTTGTCTCGATGCTAAGGAAAAGGTTAGGTGAGCGGAGAATCGGCCATGCTGGAACGTTAGATCCATCAGCAACTGGCGTTTTGATTATTGGAGTAGGGAAGGCAACCCGACTCATGCGTTTCGCTACTGCCTCCAATAAGACTTATGAAGCTGAGATTGTGTTTGGTGCCGAAACTGACACTCTTGATGCCGACGGCAAAGTTGTACTCCGACACGAAATGTCTTTCTCTGATAATGATCTGTTGAGTGCATCAGCAAAATTTTTGGGCGAGATAGAACAAATTCCGCCGATGGTATCTGCACTCAAGGTCAGTGGACGGCGATTGCATGAACTAGCTCGTGAGGGAATTGAAATTGAGCGTGAAGCCAGAAAAGTAAGAATCGACCGGTTTGACCTAGCTCCAACCGAAAATCCGTTGGTGTGGAAGGCCCTAGTGGTCTGTGGCCCTGGGACATATGTCAGATCTCTTGGAGCCGACCTAGGAAAGGCACTGGGCGGAGGAGCTTATATCACTAACTTGCGGCGCACCGCTAGCGGACCTTTTGTCATAGCAGAAGCAGAGCGGGTAGAAGACGCCGAACTCAAATCAGTTGGTGAGATGGTTAGATCGATGGCTCGCCTGGTATTAGACGATTCTGATGTAGCGAAAGTGCGAAATGGCGCTCGGCTTCCGAGCGACATGATGGTTGGTGAGGGCCCCTGGGCATTGTTTGATGGATATGGCGAACTAGTTGCCGTTCACGAGCGAATCGCAGGATTTGTTAAAGTCGGCGTCGTACTCCCAGTGTAGAAAATCAGATTCTGTATCTTATACATTGCCGATGAGGTCGCCGTAAGAACTATGTCCGGGTAGCTTTATAGCTCGTGGAAATTATTCGTGATATGGCATGGTCTCCTGCACTCACTCACGGCAGTGTAGTGACAGTTGGCGAGTATGATGGCGTGCACCGTGGGCATCGAACTGTTGTGTCGGAAATGCACAGGATGGCAGCCGAAAGAGGTTGCGCAACGGCGGTAGTTACTTTCGACCGACACCCGGCAACTATTGTTCGCCCCGAGTCGGCGCCGCTTTTGTTATGCGATTTAGAGCATAAACTTGAGCTTTTGTCAGAAACGGGAGTGGACTACACCGTAGTTGTAGAATTTTCTAAAGAGCAGTCTGAAGTTCCTGCGGAAGCGTTTGCTAAGCAAGTGTTAGTTACATGTTTGCAGGCCAGAGCTGTGGTGGTCGGTGCTGATTTTCACTTTGGTAAAGGGCGTAAGGGTGATGTCCAAACTCTTCGAGAGGTTGGACAAGATCATGATTTTGAAGTTGTAGGCCTTCCACTGGTGAAACAAATAACTGGGGACGGCGAAGTAATCTCATCTACGTCTATTCGGGGAGCGTTGAGCAACGGAGATGTTGAGAAAGCTCACCGCCTATTGGGACGTCCATTCGAAGTGAGAGGTGTAGTTACTTCGGGCGACCGACGTGGGAGAACAATTGGATTTCCAACAGCGAATTTGCCGACCGCTTCGGATCTTCAAGTGCCGCAAGATGGCGTATATGCGGCTTGGTACCAGCGCCCTGATGGGAGCCAATATCCCGCTGCCGTAAATGTAGGTAAACGACCTACATTTTATGATTTTGCCGAGAGATCATTAATAGAAGCCCATTTAATTGGGTTCCGAGGTGATCTTTACGATGAATCAGCGAAGATCAAATTTATATGCCGGCTTAGAGGCGAAAAGCGTTTTGATGGCCCTGAAGATCTAAAAAACCAGTTAAAAAAAGATGTTGAGGAAGCATCTAGGATTCTTTCTGAGTAAAACTTCATGACAATAGAACGGGACATTTTTAGTTTCTTAGGTATTCACTGCTATGATACGTAGCGGTGTGTTTTACGCACATCAGATGATGATTGCCACCCCTACTATCCGTGGCATCCTAAGACGTTGAAGGAATTCATGGCAGATAAGTCATCCACGATGACAGAACACGGGAAACACGCAACAGACACAGGTTCGCCTGAAGTACAGGTTGCGTTGCTTTCTGACCGCATAAACCATTTAACCGGTCATTTGAAGCTCCACGTAAAAGATCACCACAGTCGCCGTGGTTTGTTGAAGCTAGTTGGACGTCGTCGGCGTTTACTTGACTATCTGATCAAAAATGACATAGAGCGTTATAGAGCCCTGATCGCGAAGCTCGGCCTGCGCCGTTAAAACTTGCATCGACTGTCCGGTTCCTACTGCGCGAACGACCTTAGCTCAGCAAAAGTCGCTATCTCGCAGTTGGTAGTCGTTGATGACTCGGAAAATTATTCGAGTAATCAACGTCTATCAACTGAATATAAAAAATAGGCGGGAAGGCCCTGCCGAAGGAGAAGAAACAATGGCT
>CAJQGN010000240.1 GCA_905477545.1 uncultured Acidimicrobiales bacterium
TCGCACTATCAGAATGTCCTCCCGAAGCAGGCTGCGTGAGGGTTGTCTCAGGAAGTCATAAACTCGGACAGTTCAAACACAACGATGATCCAGGCCAATGGAACATGATTAAACGAGGTCAAGGAATCTTCGATCAATTCGATGATGAAGCAGGCGTGCTTATGCCACTCCGTGCTGGGGAAATGTCACTGCATCACACCGATGTTGTTCATTCTTCAGCAGGAAATGACACTGATTACCGACGCGTTGGCATTGGAATTAGCTACATCCCTACAAGCGTCTGCCCAGTAGGAGAGCCCACGCCCAGCGCCCTACTCGTTCGGGGTAAAGACAACTACGGTAACTTCATCCAGGAGCAACGCCTAGGAGTGCAACAGTCGCCTGAAGCTATCGCTGCTCACAATGAAGCCAACACTCGGTTTAGGGCTCGCCAAGATTTAGGCGCGAACATTACGTAGATAGTGTTTCGTTAACTGCACCTAGGTTCCAACCAAAACAAAAGTACCGTCGCTGTTTTTCGGACCGAGACTCTCTCATATGAAACTTCAAAACGGTTTACGAGCAAAGAACGCATAGGTTAAAAGACATTGGACCCAGTGGAGGGCGAGCTTTGGAAAGCCTTATGTCACCCAAACTTATTTCGTCTAGCGAAGTGAATAGACAATGGGTTGGAAGAATCGGCTTGGCCGTTGTGACAGCTGTAATGCTGCTGGGTTGTGCTTCAAAGACCACGACAGTTATGCCTGAACAATCGTTAGCAAAACCCGAAACGAACAACGGCTGCCCACAACAAACTAGGATCGATATTGAAGACCGGATCCTGGCGCAAATTGAGGCACTCGGTCGTGAATCATTTGACGAAGCCCTCGACCACGCCTCGCTTGCATTCAGAAAGTCAATTGATACGAGTAGCTTCGAAGCAATGATTAGAACTGGGTTTCCGATTCTTTTAGATAACGGCACTGTTTCTTTCGGGCGCTGTCAAGAATTCGGCGACCGAGCAATGATCGAAGTTTCTTTCAGAGAGCAGCCATCTGCCAGCCTCATCTACTCTCTTGGCCTTGCTGATAGTCAGTGGTGGATTGAAGCAGCCGCGCCGTTGAGCGATATATTTCCCAACCAGGAAGAACTAAAAGCGCTCTAGCCATTTGGAAATTTACTTAGTCAAACTTTCTAACCGGAACCTTCTACAGTAAAAGATTCGCGGGGGTTACATTCACAAATGTAACCCCCGTTTCGAATCTCTGTTCAGCTGGCTCCCATAATGGCTTTAGTCTCGAGGAATTCTTCGAGACCATGCTGGCCCCACTCGCGACCATTACCAGACTGTTTGTATCCACCGAAAGGAGCGTTGAAGTCAGGCCCGGCTCCGTTCACATGAACATTGCCGCTTCTAATTCGGCGAGCCACTGACATAGCGCGCTCAGCGGAGCCCGAAACATAGCCCGAGAGTCCATAGACAGTTTCGTTAGCTAGACGAACTGCGTCGTCATCATTCTCGTATCCAATTATGACTAAGACGGGCCCGAATACTTCTTCTGTAGCGATGCGCATGTCATTGGTTACGTTTGCGAACAATGTTGGCTTAACAAAGTAGCCGCTCTCGAGACCTTCAGGTCTGCCGGTGCCGCCGGTAACGAGAGTCGCACCCTCATCAATGCCTGCTTGTATAAGATCTTGGATTTTGTTCCACTGAGTTTCCGAGACAACTGGTCCAATAGTTGTACCAGGAACAGTTGGGTCACCTACGGACACCGACTCCATTGAAGATTTTGCTATTTGAGAGGCCTCTTCCATTCGATTTAGCGGCACAAACATACGAGTTGCGGCATTACAAGATTGTCCTGAATTAGTGCACATTCCGAATGCGTCGCGCCCAATTGCTTTGGCGAAATCAGCGTCATCTAAAATAATGTTCGCTGATTTACCACCGAGCTCCTGAGCTACCCTCTTTACCGTCGGTGCCGCGTTTTTGGCAACCTCAACACCAGCTCGTGTAGAACCGGTGAATGACATCATGTCAACACCAGGATGAGCTGACAGGTGAGCGCCAACCGATGGACCATCGCCATTGACCAAGTTGAATACACCGGCTGGAACTCCTGCCTCATCGAGAATCTCAGCAAAAAGAATTGCATTGAGGGGAGCGATCTCAGAAGGTTTCAGCACCATTGTGCAGCCGGCTGCCAGAGCTGGAGCAACCTTGCAGGCAATTTGATTCAGAGGCCAATTCCAAGGCGTTATCATGCCAACGACTCCAACAGGCTCTTTGGTTATGAGTGACTTCCCGTGACGCTCTTCGAATTCGTAGGCACTAAGAATGTTGGCCATAGTTGCGAAGTGAGCTAATCCAGTAGGTGCCTGGGCTGCCTTCGCTAATCCAGCTGGAGCGCCCATTTCAGAAGAAATTGTTGCAGCCATACTGTCAGACCGTTCGCCTAAAAGTTCTGTAATCCGATTTAGGAGTCCAACACGGTAATCAATAGACGTTTGGGAGTAGCTATCAAAAGCATCTTGAGCGGCTTTAACAGCGGCATCGACGTCACTTGGGCCACCCATAGCGATTGATGCGATTGGAGCTTCAGTAGCAGGGTTAATTACGTCTAATTTTGTGCCAGTCTTTGGTTCGACCCATTGTCCATTGATGTAGAAAAGTTCATTATTGTTGCTCGACTCCATGAGACATCTCCTTCGTAGGTTTACTTAGATTTACATAAATAATGAAGCATCCTATCGATTTCTCATTTGCATCAATGAGTTG
>CAJQGN010000241.1 GCA_905477545.1 uncultured Acidimicrobiales bacterium
TCACTATCGAAAGTTGGGATGAGTATTTCATCTGTCGCGTAGCCGATTACTTCAGTTCCAACTACGAGCAGTACCCCGTACATACCAGCACCCACAACTGCCATCGAAAATATTGCTTTGCAGCGTTTCACGTACGTCAGGCAAAGCCGAGCGCCTTCTGCGAGTACTTTCCCCGCCGCTGAGCTACCTGCGTCGGTGCCATCATCATCTTCAGTCGCGGGGTAAGTCACAATTTCTTAAAAACTTTTACTGCAGCTCTAAAAGCGTTTTGGATATCTCTACATGTCCTTCGTGGACGTAAGCATCATGATTATCTTCGATGTAGTCAAGCACGTACCGATAGTTGACCATCATCCCCAATGATTGCGCTAAGCCATCTGCTCTAGTGTTAGCTAAGAATTGGATCTGTTCGACTCTCGCCCCATTACTCAAATGGAAATTAGCTACCGGGTCCGAGATTCGGTCACCTCGTTTCACGGAGGTTAAGTAATAGAAACACAGTTGCGACAATACCGGTTCTAGCTGTTGCCTTAGCTCCTCTGATTGATACCAGTCTGGGTTTCCTAGTGCTTCTTGCACGCTGTCTAGCGATAGTTGTTGTTCCCGGGTAAATATTGGAACATCATTATGCTCGATTGCTGACGTTAACCATTTAACGAAACCTGGGATAGGTGACAGCGTCGCAAAATTTTTGAGGCTTGGAATTTCTGAAGCTAATAATGACACGACACGCTTAATCAAAAAATCTCCCAGGCGCACCCCGGATAAGCCTGGCTGGCAGTTAGATATTGAATAAAAAATTGCTGTATCTGAGTTCTTCGTGTCAAGAATTTCGGTTGTCGGGTCGAGAAGATCATCAATGCTGTGCGCTAGTCCTTGAATCAGCGCAACCTCAACGAAAATTAGTAAGTCATTTGGAAGAGCCGGGTGTTGGAAAGCGTAAAGCCGGCGATCTTCTCCGAGGCGTTTACGTAAGTCGTCCCAACTTTGTATGGCGTGAACGGCTTCGTATTCTATAAGTTTTTCTAAGAGTGCTGCTGGGGAGTCCCATGTGATCTGGTGAAGGGTTAGCAAACCGACGTCAAAGCATTGATTGAGTAAAGATTTTAGTTCTGAATCCAGAGCGCTGAACTGCGAGTCTTTATGTTCAAGCAGATCTGCTCGCAGCGTGACTAGAAAAGCCAACCCAGCGTCAACTCCCACAAACCGTCGAAATAGTTGCTCTCTACTTGGTTCTAGGGCTGTTCTTAGTTGCCTGGTTGCTTCTTCTGAAGTTAACTCAAAATTTTGTATTGCGGTTTCAACGGCAAGTTGATCAACTCCATATTCGTTTTTGAGCAACTCAAAAAAAGTATGCTGTTGCTCTTTAGTTAATTCGAGAAAAGCGTGCGCGATTATCTCCGCCCGCTTTCGAGCTGCTACCTCTCCACCCCGAGCTTCAATTACATCTCTAACGTATTCACTGATTACCTCAGGGTCAGCCAGAGTTGATAACTCGTTTCGATAGCTCCCAAAACGTTCTGTCCTGATTACCTTAGCTAACACGTGTTGAAGACGTTTACGGTTCAGTCCCACAGCTGATACCTCTTCATTTAATTTCAGATTCTCGGCGTTTAGCCGCATCTAAAGTGTTTTGAAGGAGCATCGCTCGCGTCATTGGACCGACCCCTCCTAAACGGGGAGTAACCCATCCAGCTTTTTCTCCAACAGATTCATCAACATCGGACAAAATCCGTTTCCCTTCGCGTGTTATGCCACCTCCGATAACTGCCGCTCCTTCCCGAACCATGTTTGGCTTCACGAGGTTCGGAACACCTGCAGCAGCGATGATTATGTCCGCACGTTTGGTGTGGGTAGCGAGATCCGCGACACCAGTGTGCACAACAGTTACCGCAGCGTTCGCAGTTTTTCGTTTCAATGCCATAAGAAGCGCCATAGGTCTACCAATTGTTAGGCCGCGTCCTATTACCACAACGTGAGCCCCGTCTACAGGAACTTCATATTCTTCAAGTAACAGTTGAATTCCCCGCGGCGTGCACGGCACCGGACCTTCGACTCCCATCACTAACCGTCCGAGGTTGGTTGGGTGAAGCCCATCAGCATCTTTATTGGGATCAATAGCTAACAAAGCCTGTTCTTCGTTGAGTTGTTTCGGAAGGGGAAGCTGCACAATATACGCGTGGATTGCATCATCATTATTGAACTCGTTGATTGTGGCCATTAAATCTTGGGAGCTAACATTTTCGGGCAGATGACGGTGAATTGATCGGATCCCTACTTCTTCACAATCACGGATTTTTGCACCAACGTAGCTCTCCGAGGCTGGATCATTCCCAACAAGAATTGTTCCTAACCCCGGAACAATATCGAGCTCTGCTATTTCCTCATGAACGCGTTTTTTTACCTTGTCCGCTAACGCTTGTCCATCAAGAATAATTGCAGGCACCTGACTTAGGCTACTGCTCATTGATGAACGCTTTTCATGTTCAGACGACGTTTTCAGTTTGACATGTTTGTTTACGTGCCAGATGACCGGCTCTAATGGCGGAAATGTCTTTCCCCAGTAAATATCATGGCTATTCCCAATTCATTGGCGCGTGTCACAATGTCATCGTCACGCATAGCCCCCCCTGGTTGAATCACTACCGAAACTCCCGCTTCGACAGCAGCTTCTATCCCATCTGGGAATGGGTAGAACGCGTCACTGGCGCAGGCACCGCCAGCTGCTCGCCCATCTGCTTTACTTGCAGCTATCTGACCCGACTCCACTCTATTTTGTTGCCCAGCTCCAATCCCCCAAGCTGTACCACCCTTACTCAGAACGATCGCATTTGATGTGACGTGGCCGGCAACTCGCCACGCAAACGCAGCATCGTGCCATTCA
>CAJQGN010000242.1 GCA_905477545.1 uncultured Acidimicrobiales bacterium
CCAACTTTTAAGGTGGTATGTGTTCGACATAGCAGTAATTGGGAGAGGTTTAATCGGTTCGGCAGCAGCTCGCCATATAGCCGAGAACGGCCAGCGCGTTGTCGTAATTGGCCCTGATGAGCCAACCGATCGACGACTCAGTAGCGGGCCGTTTTGTAGCCACCCTGACGAAGGCAGAATTACTCGCATCGGTGGCAGAACGCCGGTTTGGTCTCACCTTGCAGCACGCTCCATCGAAAGATACGCAGATATTGCTTCACGTTCTTGCATAAATTTTCACGCCGGCAAAGGCCTTGTTAGCTGTTCTCCGATCGCTGCTGAATGGGTTGCAAATGGTGTTAAAGCTGGTGGGGCTATCAATAAAGTCAGCGCTGAGTGGGTTCTTGAAAAAACTGGAATTGAGATAACAAATTCACATCCGATTGTGTACGAAGGCCCACCTGCCGGGTACATCAATCCCCGTTCGTTAGTAAGAGCGCAAACCAAGCTTGTAGAACAAACTCAATCGAAGGTTATAAAGAAAGCGGCAACTTCTTTAGAGTTCAAGTCAGGAAAGTACGTCATCGGAGGAACGTGGGGTTCTATTTCCGCAGCCCGAGTGTTAGTTGCAACTGGCGCATTCGGTAGAGAGCTGTTGGAAACACCGTTGTTGCTGCAACGGATGTGCAGAACAACGGTTACAGCGGAGGTACTCCCAGACCCTGCGTTGCCTAGCTTTATAATGGTGGATCCGCCCGATGCACGTTTGGAAGAAATCTATTGGGTGCCACCCATTCGTTATCCAGATGGGCGCGTTGCTCTGAAAATAGGAGGAAACCTTAGAGAAAGTAAACCCGTCGAACAAGACGATCTCACTGAATGGTTTCAAGGAAATGGCTCAGCGACGGAAGCTGAATCACTAAAAAATTGTTTGGAAGAATTGATTCCAGAAAAAAAAGTAGTGAGCTGGAAACAAAAACCCTGTGTCGTTACGAATACGGTAAGCGGTCACCCCTACATAGGTTGGATTAGCAAAGGTCTTGCTGTGGCGATTGGTGGCTGTGGCGCAGCAGCAAAGAGTAGCGATGAGATCGGTCGAGTCGCTGCTTCTCTTTTTAGCGAGAGTGGCTGGGATTCAATAATTTCCGAAAAAATATTTGCACCTATTTTCCAAAACTGAGCGTTAGAAACAACTTTTGTCAGCAGATGGCACAAGGTTGTGTCAGGCTAATAACAACTAAGAGGAGAGCCCAATGACGAACACCCCCACCTACATTTCTCTACTGAACGCAATATCTGTTACCGAGACCTCTGCAGGAGAAATTTTTGAGAATTGGGCTGATTCGGTCACAGACAAGAAGCTCGAAAAAACGTTGCGTCTGATTGAGATGAGAGAGAAGGAACACGGCATAGCTTTCGCAAAGAGAATGCTTGAACTTGGATATGAAGTGCGACCTGACGGAAGTGATCCTCTAGAAGAGTTGAGAAAAATTGCGTCATCGAACAGGTCTGAGTTATCTAAGCTCAAAGCCCTGAAGTACAACAAAGCGCCTGCTTCCCCTGACATTTTTGACGGAATGTTCTCTGATAAAACTATCGATCCGGTGACCGGTGGGCTTCTCGGACGTTACATAGCTGAAGAGCGTGACACGGGAAAACTCTTACGAAGTGAATGCCAACGTTTGCAGGATAAAGAAAAAAAAGCGAAGGAACGATTAAAAGCTAAAGCGGCAAAATAATGGGGAAACCAGATATCTCGATCGGTTTTGCTCCGGGGCCCCTAGCCCTTGATGCTGCAGTTCTCGCTGAAAAATTAGGTTATGAAAAATATTGGCTTTATGACTCAGCAGCCATATGGGAAGACGTTTGGATAACCATGGCTCTTGTAGCCGAACGGACCGATCGAATGGGATTAGGAACCGCTGTTCTAGTTCCAAATCTTCGCCATGTCATGACCACAGCATCAGCGATTTTGACTATTGAAAGAATGTGGCCGGGACGACTGACGCTCGGTTTGGGAACGGGCTTCACTGCCCGTCGGGTACTCGGGCAAGGGGCTGTGCCGTGGGCGCAAATGAGTTTGTATGTCAAACAACTGAAGGCGCTCCTGAGAGGAGATTTAGTCGAAATCGATGGCAAAGTTTGCCAAATGATTCACCATCCAGAAATGGCGTTAGCTCGCCCGCTAGAAGTCCCCATCATCCTGTCCGCGCTTGGCCCTAAAGGTCAAAAAATTACCCGAGACATAGCTGATGGACTGATGATGCTTGGGAAAGGTGACGGTACTTGGAACGAATTCGTGCAGATGGCGCACGGAACGGTTCTCGAAGATGATGAGTCTGCATATTCCGAACGAGTGATTGAAGCTGCCGGCCCATGGTGGGTAATGTCTCATCACTCCAGTTGGGAAGTATCTCCGGAGCGTTTAAAGAAAGTTCCTGGTGGTGATCTGTATCTTGAGCAGCTTCAAGCAGACCAAGGAGAGGACTCGCACCACCTAGCTGTGCACGAAGGACACGCCACACACGTGAACTCTCGAGACAGAATATTGATTGAAGCGGCCGGACCAAATTTCGACTGGAACAAAAGCTGGGTGGGAGACCCCGCATATATAAGAAATAAGATTGCGGAAGCAAGCGAGTCTGGTACAACCGAGATTATCTACAATCCGGCAGGTCCAGACCCTCTGCGTGAAATCGAAGCGTTTGCGAAAGCTGCGATTGTCTAAGCCAAGAAATCATCTAGCTCTTCTTAGCTGTTGCAAGCAATAGTCATACAAATATTTTTTGACTAGTTGCCGGCCCGAACTAATTTTCCGGGCATAGCGCCAGTATGAACTCCATTTTCGTACGTCACTTCTCCGGCACAAATAGTGACTGAATAGCCTAATGCTTTTTGAATGAGTCGTCTTCCGCCAGCAGGAAGGTCATAAATCATCTCCGGGGCTAAGAGAGATAAGTTGTCATAGTCGATAATATTTAAATCGGCTTTGTAACCCGGCTCAATGACACCCCGATCAGTTAGTCCATAAAGAGTGGCAGTGTCTTGTGTCATTTTATGAACGACGAATTCGATTGATAGTCGTGGGCCCTTCGTTCTGTCTCGTGTCGCATAGGCCAACATATAAGTTGGAACGCTTGCATCGCATAGAACGCCAACGTGAGCTCCGCCATCTGAAAGTCCGAAAACTGAGTGCTCTCTTTCAATAAAATCAAACTGAGGTTGCACGCTTCCCTCATACTTTCCGAATAAGAAAAGTATGGGAGTGGCACCGGCCATAACGTTCATCAAGGCTTCGCGCACGTCAATTCCCTGCGCACTTGCAATGCCTGCTAAGGACTCATCGTGACCGGGTTCGTACGAAAGGTCGCTTGGTAACGCATACATCTTATCCCACGTTGAAATCATTCGATTCGTGTCAACATCGCGAGATATTTTTGGGCTGTCAGCTAAAATTTTCTCCCTAAACTTTGTATCTAAAAGCATTTTTCGCTGCTCATCAAAAGAAAGGTGCTTAATTTCGTTGTAAGAAGGAAACTGCCTCATGGGGTTTATGGTGCCCTCGAGAGTCATGAGCACAGAAGCTAACCTGGCGCCGACTTGCGGCCTTATGTTGAAACCTTCGGGATTCAGACGTTCAGCTAAATTCCATATGCCTTCGCCGATATCGGGAGTGACAAGTGTAGTTATAGGCCGTCTGGTACGACGGGCGATATCTTCGATCCATGCTAATTCTTCGGTTTTATCAAGATGATCAGAAATGATTTCCATTGTTCCGTGACCTACTTCGGCAAATGCTTCAGAGATCGCAATCATTTCATCGCTTGTTGCATTAGTCCCGGGGATTAGATTTCCGGACTTGTCCTTATGGCCGTAAAATCGTGATGTCGTGAAACCTAAAGCACCTGACTCCAAAGCGCCTTTTGTAATATCGGCCATTTTTTTCATATCATCTGAAGTCGCATCGTCGTAGCATCTGTCACCCATTACGTAATGGCGAATTGCCACGTGTGGAGCCTGAGCTCCAATATCCATCGAGTATGGCGTGTCTATGACGTCGAGATATTCGCTGAAAGATTCCCATCCCCAAGGAATCCCTTCATGAAGCGCCGTCCCGGGAATGTCCTCGACGCTTTCCATGAGTTCTATGAGACTGTGCTCTTCTCCAGGTCGAACTGGGGCAAAACCGACACCGCAGTTACCCATGACTATCGTGGTTACCCCATGCCAACAACTAGGTGTGGCTTGTTTGTCCCAGCAGACTTGGCCGTCGAAATGCGTATGAATATCTACAAAGCCCGGTGTTACTAGTTTTTGATGAGCGTCGATTTCTTTCTTTGCTGTTCCCGGAAATTCACCAACGTGGGTTATGAGACCATCGTGAATTGCGATATCGCCTATGAACGATGATCTACCCGTTCCATCAACAATAAGCGCATTACGAATTACTAAGTCGTGGTCCATGTCTCCCCTTAAACTGCGTGTCTACACATACAGTCTTGCAGAAAAACACTTATTGATGCTAAAAGTCTGCTCTAAATAAGGGGATCGGTATTACTCTAAGCAGCCGTTGTCGACATCAAAATAAGTAGCGTATTACGAAGATTCTCGTCTCCCGATCATGGTCGTTTATATCCAAGAGGGCTATGTTTGCTACCGTCTAAAAGATGAGTGAGATTGATGCAATTCGTAATTTAGTTCATTGTTATTGCGATGCGGTTTGTAACGATGATCGAGATGCATTGAAAGAGCTCTGGGCTGAAAATGCAATTTGGAATGTTGGCCGTGGTCCAGTAGTGGGCAAGATAGCTATTGGAAAAGCGCTTGATACTGCGATGGATTTGTTCGAATCAGTAAATCAAATGACTTTCAATGGAACTGCTGACTTAAAAGAAGATTCCGGCATTGGGCGTTGGTACATGTGTGAATTCGCAAAATCGCGGTCTGGGAAAACTCTCTTTTATCTGGGTTATTACGACGATGTTTATGTACAGAAATCTGGCGGGTGGCTGTTTGAAAGCCGTCAGTTGACTTGGTTATACCAAGGACCACCCAATCTGAGTGGCGTCTTTGGGGCCCCTGAAGGCTATGAGGAATTTAGGAATTAAGGATTGACGTCGAGACGCCGCAGAAAAAATTGAACCGAGGGACCGATAGCGAGAACAAACCAGATGGTTCCCCAACCTACTGTTCCGCCGAGAATCAGTCCCGCGATGAGAGCCGAACCCTCTATGCAAGTTCGTGCTTTCCACAACGTGACTCCTCGTCTGCCTAGCGCCGTCATCAACCCATCACGTGGTCCGGGGCCAAAGCGAGCTCCTATGTAAAAACCTGAACCGAGACCTACGATAATTGGCCCGGTGATAGTGCAGATAGATCGAATGGCTAGGTTCGTAGGCTCACCGCCAATCGCAAGAGTGGCATCAAGAATGAGACCAATGAAGGCAACATTCGCGATTGTCCCAATTCCCATTGGCTCCTTCATAAAGATAAGAACAGCGAGCAATAAAACGCCGATAAGAATCATTGCTACGCCGATAGAAATAGGTGTTTGCTCAGCAAGCCCTTTGTGGAGGACATCCCAGGGGGGAAGCCCGAAATCTCCCATTATTACCAGACCTAAGCCGAAGCCGAAAAGGAGTAAGCCGATTGCCAAGCGGAGGGACCTAGCTACAGAGTTTTTTGATGAGAGCATTTGGCTCTAAGGCTAGGTCTGAACGAAGCCAGCGCGACGTTTGTAAAACGTTTAGAAAATGCTGAATCCCCCATCGATTTTAATGACATCGCCAGTGTGCCAGCGGCTGGCGTCAGACATCAAATAGACAGCTATGGCTCCAAAATCATCAGGGGTTCCCCAACGGCGCATTGGGATGCGAGGCATAACGCTGTCTTTGAACTTGTCCCACTCGAATAGCGGTGCTGTCATTGCAGTATCAACCCAACCAGGAATAACTGCGTTCGCCGTGATTTTGTAACGAGCCATCTCTACCGAGAGCCCCATCATCATCGCAAGCATTGCTCCTTT
>CAJQGN010000243.1 GCA_905477545.1 uncultured Acidimicrobiales bacterium
GAAGGCTGCAGGAACACGGAAACTAAAGCGCTGTTCTTGCGGGAGACCACAAGTTTCGGTATCGCACGCTTGCCATCGCACACTTCCGCTGATTGAAACCCAACGACCGTCATCGTCTTTTTCTATTGCTCGACCATTTTGAGCGACTGGCAAGCGGATGGCTACATCTCCTTCGTACACCTCTAGAGTGTGGTCATCAACACTTAACGTTACTGGTCGTGTCTCAGGCGATACAGGGGTATAGGCCAAAATGCCTTCTAGGTGTTCATCAAGCTCAATGCTTGCAGCAACCAGACCTTCAGGGACAGGCTCATCGTATAGATGCATTCCCTTCGGAACAGAAAATCGAGCTACGACCTGCCGGGTAATGCCTAAAGGAAGGCTGTCCCCTTCGAACTCCACTTCGACGGTAACCTCAGTATTTTCACTAGTTCGCGTGTCAAGGATTACTTTTTCTCCTTTGACTGCAGCGAGAAGCTGTTCAGGGCCAGGACGAACCGCGTAATTATTCTCAAAGAACTTTTCGATAATTACGCCGTTGACGTCCGTTACATAAACCCCAGGGTAAGGAATTCCATACCACGGGTGCTCATCTTCGGCTATCAGGGTGTTCAAAATTCCGAAAGAGCGGATAACGTCGCTACTTGGATCGGACAGCATGGTGAACGTCGCTTCATGAGCTGCCTTGAAGTCCGCAAGGGCGTCAACCTCGTCGTAGCTCAGGACATAAACTTTAGCTCCGGCGGCCTCAAAATTTTCCATACCTTTTTCCAACTCGACCAGCTGGGTGCGACATGGAGGTCACCAAACCACCGAGCGCGTAAAGATAAGTACAGCTTGTTGACCATTGCGATCGCTGTGCAGGTCAACATTCTGACCATCAGAATTTAAAGCAAATACATCAGGAAGTCTTTCTCCGACTGAGGGTCCCGTCGGGAACTCCCCGAGGGGGTTACTACGAGGCCCAGAACCAGCCGGCATAGGGCCGATATACCCATCTGCATCTTCATGTTGGTTGGGTCCAACTTCCGCACCGCGAGTGTCACGCTCTATTTGCATAGGGATAACTTAGCCGGTTGGCTCTCATTAGATTTGAATCAATCAAAAGTTTTATATCAGCGTGAATAGCGTCATGCCATTCTGCCCTATCCGTTCAAGGTTTGGCTTCTCAGTCTCAATGCCGAACTTGCAAGCGAGCATCTTCTCGCCGGTTCCAACGATATTTCGTGTTGAAGGATAGGCAGGTTTGGGGATCTTCTCGCACAGTAACGCTCTTCTAGCTGATCTCTGCAACGGCCTAGCAACCCGATGGAAGCTCTCTTTTCAAGGGCGTGCCGAGGCATGCAGAGCATTAACTTCTGGCGCCTCGCGAGTTATGTCCCATATCTCGAGTAGAGGCCTCGCTTCAGTTTCCATTTTTTGTAGTAGTTCTTCGCTTGCAATGTCAGATGTAAGTTCTAGGCGGTGGCCGTTCGGGTCTTTGAAATATAGAGATTCGCAAAAGGTATGATTTATTGGTCCTAAGACTTCTATTCCGCCTTCTTCTAAACGTGTTTTGTATGAAATTAACGAAGACGGACTATCCACTTTCAAAGCTAAGTGCTGCACCCAAAACGGAGTGTTCGGATCGACTATCGCAGCTGGAGATTCAGGTAACTCAAAAAAAGCTACTGAACTTCCATCTGGCATTCTCATAAAAATGTGAATGTGGGGGTATCGCTCTCCTGTTGATGGCACAATATTTTCTGCAATCGCTGAATCAAATTGAAGATCTAAATACCCTTCATAGAACTCAACTGTCTTCTTCGCGTCAAGACATCTATAAGCAACGTGGTGTAATCTTTCGATCGGCATTTTTGCCCCTTCCCCGTGCCCTATTGTAGAGGCAATTCGCTAGGCCACAGAAAAGTTAGTTCTTGACTGGCCTTTAAAGTCGTTAAATTTCACGCGACTTATAAATTTTTGTAGATCGCTTTCTCGAATCGGCCCAATAGCTCGATGACAGGGGGGTGAGCAAAAGGGAGCAGCTGACACAACAGAGCCGCAGCAATTTCATTTGTAGAGTCAATCCAAAAGTAAGTGTTACACAACCCGGCCCAGCTCAACGATCCTTTGTCTCGCCCTTCAGGGTTATTTTCTTCGTTGATTAGAAAAGATAGGCCCCAAGTTTTTTCGATGCCGGGTAAAAAGTCAGTGTCAGCGCTCAAAAAGTAGTTCGTTGAGCGCATTTGAGGTACTCGGAGCGCTCCTATTTGGTTTTCGCTCATTAACTTCACGGTTTCAGGAGAGAGAATATTTTTTCCTTCAAAATTGCCTTTGTTTAAAAGTAGCTGCATGAATTTGCCGTAATCAGCTGCTGTGGAATACAGACCGCCGCCGCCGCCGTCGAACTCGCGATTAGATGCCCGGTCAAGAGTGCCATCCTTCATTGTCTTGTAGCCATTTGAAGTAGATCGGTGGAGAGCTGCCCTCCGGTCGAACTTTTTTTCGCCTACTCTGATGGGTTCAAAACTGGTGTCGCTCATTCCTAGCGGCTTAAATATTTCCGCTTCAAGATACTTTGCAAGGGGTTGATTAGTAGCTGCCTCGAGTAACCTAGTTGCCCAGTCGATTCCGGGACCGTAACCCCATTTTTCGCCAGGTTCGAAAGCTAGCGGTTGCTCTAAGCTTGCGATGGCCTCGTTGCTCGCTATATCGGGTCCTGTAAACTGCAGGAACTTATTTTGGTTACTG
>CAJQGN010000244.1 GCA_905477545.1 uncultured Acidimicrobiales bacterium
CGGTGATTTAGATTCGGTAGACAATGTAGCGTTACGGCAAAGCTACAAAAAGCCCTTAATCGAATCTCTTCCGACCGACAAAGATGCGAGCGACCTAGAACACGCTTTGAGATTTGCTTCGATGTTACGACCAAAGAGAATCGAAATTCTTAGTGGAGGTAACGGAAGACTTGATCATCTGATTATTAGCAGCTTACTCATCGCGAACTCTGAGTATCTACATCTGCCAGTCACTGCACACATAGCAGAAAGTAAGTTATTTAGCATTTCCGCCGGCGAGATTAAAACAATAAATGAGCCAGTCGGAAATCTTTTATCCATCATCAGTATTGGTGCTGATTTGAGGTGCACTACCACAGGTTTACGCTGGAATCTTACCGACGACACCGCCGTTAGACCAGGTAGCAGTCGTGGCCTAAGCAACGAGATTATCGGCGATGCCTCAATTAAGGTCTCAAAAGGGTCTGCGATCATTATCGTGACAGCAGCATGACTAACAACCTGCCTTTAATTCGGCGGTCAATCTTAGTCTTTTTGATTTGCGCCATCGCAGCATGTACTCAACCGGCTAATCAGGCTCTACCTCTTCGACTTTTAACTCATAGAGACTTCCACGTACCCGAAGAAGCGATCACAGAGTTCACTAGACGCACAGGAATTCAGGTAGTTATTTTTAGGGAACCCGATGCGACTGCCGTAGTTGACCTTCTCATAAAAACAAGAACAGCGCCGATCGCCGATGTGGTCATCGGGATCGACAGCTTAGAACGAAGAAGAGTCACCGAAGAGCTTCTAGTCGAACCATACGAACCAATCGACTCGCAATTCTTAGAAGACTCCTTAAGACTTCGCGACAACATGCTCACTCCTGTCAGCTCGTTAGAAGCATGCTTCAACCGCTCAGTTAGTTCTTACATCGAGCCGAAAAGAAAGATAGATGAGCTTCCTGACTCATCGAAACTATGGTTACCACCTCCGGAGGGCTTGGACGACCTTCTAGACCCTGGACACGCAACTTCTGCGGTTATTCCCAGCCCCTTAAGTAGCAGAATGGGCCTCTATTTTTTGTTAGCACTTGAAAGGTCCCATCCCGAGAACAGCGAATTACCTTGGCCCGAGTTTGTAGATCAAATGGTGAGGTGGGGCGTAACCATAGTTCCAACATGGGAACAAGCTTGGTTTAGTTTCTACTCCGCCGATCAAGACATTGCCAATAAAGAAAATCACTACTGGACCTGGGGGTCCGCTGGCATGAAAGCCGTAACCGTCCAGTTTCAGCCTCGTTTACCTGAAAATTTAGACATAGCTGTAGTTCCAAGCGATTGTGTTCGCGTTGTCAACTATGCAGGTCTTGTCGCCGGAACTCAAGCTAGGCGCAACGCCGGCCGACTTCTGGACGCTATGGTTGAGCCTCTTTTCCAGTACCACATTCCAGATCGATTCGGGAGTAGACCTGCGCGCACCGACATCGCACGAACAGATGCCTGGAAAGCATTCGGCGAGACGGTTAGCGCTCCTTTGGTAGACGAATGGCGCATAGGCCCATTGTGGGGTGTCTGGCAACTAACGTGGAGGCAAGTAGTCGAGTCTGCTTCCAGTGGCATTGAGCTAGAGCCACCAGAGGTACAAGTAACTCTTCCCAAAAGTTAAGAAATCTCCTTTGCTTACGGCGAGTTCGTTGACTTCTCACCGTAATCTCCCCAAGGCCGGTC
This sequence comes from uncultured Acidimicrobiales bacterium, assembly GCA_905477545.1. Classification (GTDB taxonomy): domain Bacteria; phylum Actinomycetota; class Acidimicrobiia; order Acidimicrobiales; family Poriferisodalaceae; genus UBA9040. The sequence continues at coordinate 1,713 of CAJQGN010000244.1, forward strand.
TCGCTCTCGAATGGCTTCTCTGAAACCTTTAGTCTCAAACGACTCCATCCATCGATACGCCTCTTCTGTATGCCGAGCCATCCCGTCAAAAAACGTGCCAAGCATTTGTGAGGTTCGCAACCCCATGTTTTCGTAGGCCTGGTTAATTAGCATCTTGTTAAGAGCCATTTGGTTTGAGGGAATCTCGCTGAGTCGTCGCGCTTCTCGCTCAACAATTTGGCTCAATTCAGATGGTGGACAAACCTCAGAAACAAGACCGATTCGAAATGCTGTTTGGGCATCGATTGCTCTACCTGTTAATAGAAACTGTTTAGCGTGTTCAAGGCCGAGACGGTAGATCCACATCATTGTCGTAGGAGTTCCAAAAATTCTGCTCGGGGCGTATCCAATATGAGAATCAGAGGCCATGTAGAGCAAGTCCGCACAGAGGATAAGATCTGTTGCGCCTCCGATAGCCCATCCAGATATTTCAGCTAAAACAGGTTTGGGGCATTCCCAAATTTTCATAAATTTACGCACATTTGAGCGCATCCATTCATAATCCTTTACTGGGTCCCAAGCTCCTTCTCGCGTCTCAGGTCCATATGTCTGGTATCCAGGCTCTTGGCTCTTTCGGGAGTATTCGATTAAGTCGTACCCAGAAGTTAAAGTTCCTCCTTGCCCTCTCAAGACCAGAGCAGAAACTTCACCAGAAGCTGTTGCTAGATCAACTCCGTTAGCGATCCCCTCGATTACCTCTCGCGTGAGTGAATTCTTTTTTTCTGGCCTGTTAATGGTGATGACAGCTAACCCGTTGGTTTCACTGTATAAAACGCTTTCAGACATTAGAAAACCTCTTTCGCTGAGTGGCTGTTCTCGATATTAGCTACCCTAATCAATCTTATTTCTTCCGTTTACCACCGAACACTCTTAGAATATGAATAACGCTAGGAGTCGGTATGGAAATTTCGCCTGAAAGCTGGAGTTGGATTTGGCTAGCAGCAGCGGCTTTATTCATTACGGGCGAGACATTTGTAGCTGGCACATTCATTCTCATTCCGTTTGGCCTTAGCGCGATTCTTGCGATGATTTTAGCTCTTATGGGTGCGCCTATTTATGCTGGTTGGTTGGTATTTTTAATCGGGGGTACCTTGCTTTTCATTTTTTTTTGGAAAAAAAATAAAAAAGCTCAGGACGCTTTAGGCTCTCCGCCGGGCGCTGGACACGATCGATTGATCGGTTCACACGCTAAGGTGCTTGAGTCCGTCGACACTGAAGCCATTAACCCAGGCTTAATTCAAGTTGGTGGAGAGCAATGGCGTGCCATCTCAGCTAATGGGTCGCTACCCGTTGGAACACTTGTCGAAGTAACAGAAATCCGCGGAACTAGGGCAATTGTCCGATCCCTTTCAATGGAAGAGAGCGAAAACTAATGTTTATAATTCTAGTGCCAGCCTTAGCAGCTCTATTAGTGATCTTAATCTTGTTCACATCAATAAGAATTGTTAGACCATATGAACGCGGTTTAGTAGAACGACTAGGAAAGTACAAAGACTCCAGACCGCCTGGGTTGCAACTCATATTCCCATTTATTGACACCATCCGCAGAGTCGACATGCGAGAACAAGTCGTTGATGTTCCCCCGCAAGAAGTCATAACGTCGGACAATGTCGTCGTTTCTGTCGACGCCGTTGTTTTCTATGAACCCACAGACCCGCAGCGCTTGGTCTACAACGTTGCTAACTTTATGTTGGCGATCACCAAACTCGCTCAGACCAACCTCCGTAACCTCGTCGGCGATCTTCAGTTAGATGAAGCTCTCACCTCGAGGGATCGCATAAACACTGCTTTGCGCGAAATTCTCGATGAAGCTACCGATAAGTGGGGCGTGCGAGTCGTGCGCGTGGAGCTTCAACGTATTGATCCTCCACCAGATGTGATGGCTGCTATGCACGAGCAAATGAAAGCTGAGCGAACTCGCCGAGCTACTGTGACAGAAGCTGAGGGGTTCAAAGAGTCAGAAGTCACAAGAGCTGAGGGCGACAAGCGTTCTCGAATACTTGAAGCAGAAGGCTTACGACAAAGTGAAATTCTTAGTGCTGAAGGTCAGGCTCAGGCAGTGCGCACGATAGCGGACGCTGAACAGTACCGACTTCAGACCGTGGCTGAAGGTCAAGCTGAAGCAACAAGGCAAACGTTTCAAGCTATCCATGATGGAGATCCAACTAGTGATCTCCTGGCGATTAGGTATTTAGAAACGCTTTCTCAGATGGCTGATGGGCGTGCCACTAAATTAATTATCCCTACAGAGTTTAGTGGGGTTCTAGGTGCCGTCGCCGGAATTGCAGAAGCTATGAAAGATCCGTCATCTATAACCGAGGGCGTCGGAGAAGCACCGGCTTCACCAGGAGAATGAGTCTGTGACGCCGTTTGCACCAGGGCTACTATTGTGTGAGGTTTAGGGAGTTAGCATGTTAAAAACAGTTCAACTGGGTTCGCGATCTGGGTTACGCGTGTCAAACCTTTGTCTCGGAACAATGAACTTTGGGGAGCCTGGTCGTGGCCATCAAGGAGATTGGACTTTAGGGATAGATCAATCTCGTCCTATTTTCGAAGCCGCTATCGAACGCGGACTTTTTTACTTCGATACCGCTGATGTCTATGGAATCGGAGCCACTGAGCGAGTTGTAGGACAAATTCTTCGAGACCTACTTCCGCGCAATGAGTACATTTTAAACACTAAAATTTCCATGCCGATGGGATCAGGTCCCAATGATGGAGGCTTAAGTCGCAAACATATCATGGAAGCCGTTGATGCCTCCCTTGACAGGCTAGGGATTGACTACGTTGATCAGCTAATTATTCATAGACACCCGCATGGAATTCCGGGAGCTGCCAAGACTCCGATTGAGGAAACTTTGGAAGCGCTTCACGACGTGGTCAAAAATGGTAAGGCTCTCTACCTTGGAGCTTCATCGATGTTTACTTGGCAATTCGCTGAACTTCAGATGA
>CAJQGN010000245.1 GCA_905477545.1 uncultured Acidimicrobiales bacterium
GTACGCTGCGGCCCCCTCGATAGACCGACCCCAGGTTACACAATGAGGGATATTGCAAATTTCAGAGATTTTTATGCTTTGTTCACTTAGGGGATCATCATAGAAAAGAACCTTTGGTTCTGCATCGCCAACTATGTATTCGAGCTCGGGGATAGTTAGCCGCCAGTTAAGTGGCACAAATATGGCTCCGAGTTTCCAGCAAGCAAATTGGACCTCAAGGGTGTTGCTATCGTTTTCTGCCAGCACTGCGACTCTGTCGCCTCGCTCTATGTTGAATTCTGATCGTAATGCCGTTGCAAGCCGGCTTGTTCGATCGTTCATCTCTCGATAAGTGAATTTACGACCCGAATCTAGATCGTGTACTGCTAATTTGTCGCCGCGCACTAAGGCATGGTGGGCGATCCAATCATAGGAAGGGCTGCTCATGTGACGAAAGTTAGCTAAATACTGCCTTGGATACCAGCGGGGAAGATGAATAAGTAGGCGCGACGTCTAGAAAATCCGTGCAAGTACCGAAAAATGAGGCTTTTCGCTGGAAACGAAAAATTAGATAGGCTATACTAGGAATTCTCGTCGCCGAAAAGGCGGCTTTTGTTTTTTTCGTGCGAATATCGCCGGTTTTGGTCTCCATACAATGATTTTTTTTGGTTTTTGGTCCTGAGACGTTAATAGTTAGTTATCTTGCGTGAATATGAACATGACTTGGGATGAAGCAGTTTCGACCCTCACTGGTTCTGGCTGCCCGTTTGAGATTACAACGCAAGAAGTAATGGGTTTGCCAACGAAAGTCTATTCGCGTACCCCGAATTCGCTTCGTGACTTGTTTATGATTGCTCGGCTTTACGGCGATAAACCATATTTAGTTTATGAAGATGAAACTTGGAGTTACACCGATCTTGTTCAACATATAGACGGACTAGCCCATGCACTGGTTCATAGCTACGGAATTGAAAAAGGTGATCGGGTAGCGATTGCCATGCGTAACTATCCAGAATGGATAGTTGCTTTCGCTGCAATCACCTCTATTGGTGGGATCGCGGTTGCGTTAAATGCGTGGTGGGTGACCGATGAGCTTGAATACGGACTAAAAGATTCAGGTTCTAAACTTGTGATCGTTGATGAAGAACGTGTGAAACGAATTGCTCCGATTTTGGAAGCGGCTAAGGCCGAAGCCATAGCCATAAGAGCTACTGGAGAGCTCCCTCCAGGAATTGATCGATATGAAGATGTCATCCAGCTGGGCGCAGAGATGCCAGAAATAGGTATTGATACAGACGACGACGCCACCATTTTGTATACGTCTGGAACTACAGGATTTCCTAAAGGAGCGGTCTCGACGCACAGAGCGGTACTGAGCGCCTTAGTCGGTTTTGCTTGTAGGGCAGAGATAGGGAAACTCACCGGATCGGGAGGAGAAGTAGGAGCTGGCGAAGATGATCCAGCGGTTATTTTGTGTGTCCCTCTTTTCCACGTGACTGGGTTAGTTCCAGTGATGATGGGGACCTTCGTGAGTGGGTCACGATTGGTGATGATGCATCGATGGGACCCTGACCGAGCTCTAGAGCTTATCGAGCGAGAAAGAATCACCACATTCGTTGGTGTTCCGACTATGAGCTGGGAATTGTTGGAAAGTCCAGATTTCGCTCGACGAGATACCTCGAGCTTATCCTCAGTAAGTGGTGGAGGCGCCCCTGCTCCGCCCGAGCTGGTGAGAAGAATAGAAGACGGGTTCGATACAGCGCGGCCTGGTATTGGCTATGGAATGACCGAAACCAATGCGCTGGGACCGCAAAACTCCGGTAACGACTATGTAGCTAAGCCCACCTCAGCAGGTCGAGTATCTCCATCGATGGATATTTCTGTGATCGATGAAAAGGGCAATGTCTTGGGCCCCAACGAACGCGGTGAGATTTGTTTTCGCGGAGCCAACCTAATTCGCTGTTACTGGGGCAAACCAGACGAAACTGCTGAGGTAATCAGTGATGGGTGGCTTAAGTCAGGCGATATCGGATGGTTAGATGACGATGGGTTTATTTTTGTAGCTGACCGGGCCAAAGACATGGTGCTTAGAGCCGGCGAAAATATTTACAGTGCCGAGGTCGAGGCAGCTATATATGAGCATCCAGGAGTCTACGAAGCAGCGGTCTATGGCGTGCCCCATGAACGATTAGGTGAAGAAGTAGCAACAACGGTGATGGTGAAAGCTGGCCGGAGCATCGATGCCAAAGAACTGCAGGACTTCTTATCTGAACGAATCGCAAAGTTTAAGGTGCCGACACACATGAAGTTTGTTACAGAGCAGCTTCCTCGTAATGCGAGCGGCAAGATATTGAAACGAGAGCTACGCGAAGTAATGATAAAAGAGAGCTAGGAAGATCATCCAAAATGAAAGTTATTGGAATAGATCATGTAGTAATAAATGTTTCTGACGCTGAAACAGCGATGTGCTGGTACCGAGATCGACTCGGGCTGGAGCCGCTGCGTTATGAGGAGTGGAAATCGGGTAGAGCGCCCTTCCTCTCGATGAAGATAAATGAAACAACGATCATAGATCTTCTGGAAACTGAACGTTCAGGCGAAAACGTTGACCATATAGCCCTATACGTCGAAGGCGAGTTAGAGACCCTGTTAGCTCATGATGACGTAGAAATTGTTCGAGATTTTGCTTCTATCTACGGTGCTCAAGGCTGGGGCCCAGCGGTCTACATCCGTGACTTAGACGGTAATCAAATTGAGCTCAAACACTATGGAAATTTAAGTTAAATCTCATAGTTGAGAAGCTTCGCATCGGTTTATAAGAGCTCTCGTGCTCGCTTGTCAGTTATTAGTGAGAGACGTGATCTTCGACCTGGAAGAAAAAAGTGAAAGTCCCCACCGTCTGATGGATGAGATCATCGAGTGAGGACTTTCAGTGATGCCAACAGGCGCAGCCGCACCCGCTGGCATCAATGAAAGTCTATGGGGTTTGATACGCAAGTGTTTGGCAAGTACTGAAAAGCCCTTGATACGTGCGCTTCTGTAGAAAAATTGGTAGATGTGAGGCTATTCATGGCGAGCACTGGCGATATAGCTGTCTCAAATTGTGCTCAGTTGGAGTATCTAGTCGGCAATTCGACTAGTCGAAAAATAAATAAGGACCGGCGCATAGGCCGATCCTTATTAAGAAAGCCGGTGGAGGGGGGCCACCGACTTAGATTTTGGGGGCTACTAGTAGTTACGTGGTCCTAGTTGCTGGTTTTGATGGGCTCTTTTGGAGTCATAAAAGCTTGGTGCTTCTTTCCCGGTGAGCGCTTTGTAGGTGAGTTTCGAAAGTGACTTTTTCATAGTGATGTCACGATAAGGAATGAGAGAGGCAGAGTGTCTGAGAAGTGACAAATGGCACAGTGCTAATTGCAGAAGAAGGCAAAAAGTATAGGCGATGGGTGAAGCGGCGAAGAGGAGATGGGAACACTAGCGTTTATGATTTCAGAATTCGAGGTTGCAGGTGAGATCATGAACGTGCTTCAGGATCACGACAAAATACGTACTTGGCTAATCAGCGCGGCCGATAGTGCTATTTCACTCCCAAGTAAAGCGGTAGCAAAAGAAGGTGCTTTGCGACTTCGATCGGCGATCGATAGAGCAGTGCCGATCCCTTATGAACCTCAGAAGCAAGGCGCATTGCAGAGTCTCGGCGATGTCTGCGATACTCCTCGAGCACGCGAGTTCGCCGAATTGGCAGGTTCGTTGCGATGGGTCGAGTCTGAGCGTTGGAATGATGGAGGCAAAGAAAGAGCGCTCTGCGTTTTGTCTGATGCTTTTGATCTACCTGGCTTAGAAGTGGGAATAATGTATGTTGACAGTGGTTGCGCATATCCGATTCACAATCATCCTCCGCAAGAGGTGTATCTAACTATTTCCGGAACAGCGCAATGGAGATATGGTGGCTCCAAAACCCTGGTGGACGTAAGACCCGATTCGGTTCTATACAACCACCCTTTTGATTTACATACGGTTCAAGCTGGCGACTCTCCACTTGTGGCGTTGTATGTACTGTGGGGAGACGAAGTAATCAAGAGCTAAAAGCGGCAGCGGAAGTATGGTCGCTCGGCGGGTTCTGCGAGCCACACGTATCTCTGATGTTGGACTACAGTTTTTTTGTGTATCAAATTTGTGATGATCTTGAAGCTGAGACTTCGGCTTTGTCGACTGTTGTTGATTCCTTATATGAAGAGCAGTGGAGGGCCCCTACTGTCGCGGAGGGTTGGGACAGCCACGAAACTATTCTCCATCTTGGTAGCACCGATTTACTGTGTCGCCTAGCGGTCACGGATCCAAGAACGTTTGCTGTAATGCGCGAGCGTTTAGCCAACGGTGTCGTCTCGGCTCACGGGTTAGGCGGCCCTGAGGTTCAGACAATGACAGGACGTCAACTTTGGGAATGGTTCCTCAACGGTCGTATGGAAATGATCGAAGGTTTGCGGAACTCAGACCCTAAAGCCCGGATAATTTGGCTGGGACCAGATATCAGTGCTCGGTCGTTGGCAACCAGTCGGCTGCTAGAAACTTGGACGCATTCCCACGACTTAGCTGACACCTTCGAGTGTGATTACCCGCAAACAGATCGTCTTCGCCACATTGCACATATCGGAGTTGTCACTCGCGAGTTTAGCTACCTCAATCGAGGGTTATCTCCACCTATCCAACCAATGCGGGTCGAGCTCACCAGTCCGAGCGGGGAGCAATGGGTTTGGGGATCGGTGGATGCCGCAGACCGTGTGACCTCAACCGCCTATGAGTTTTGTAAGGTGATAACGAGGCGAGTACCAGTCCAGGAGTCTGCAGTAACGACCGAAGGTGAGCTAGCAGCTGAGTGGATGGAAATCGCACAACCTTGGATTGAGCCTCCGCGCATAAGCGATAAAGCCTGAAAGAAAACAGCTTCTATGGCCCTGATTGATAGCGCTTTGACGCGATCATGGCATGTATTTGAAATGAGCGAAGTTCGCATTGAGGTATCTCCTGTGTCAAGCTGTGGCCATGAGAATCGAAGCTCTTCATGATGACTTCGGTGCAAAAATTACTGGCATCGATTTGGCTCTGCCATTAGCACCTCACCAGATCGAAAGCTTGAACGCCGCGATTGATGAATATTCAGTTCTGCTGTTTCCTGAACAGAATATGAGCGATGAGGCTCAGATGGCACTGACTAAATCGTTCGGCGAACCGGAGGAGAGCCACATTGCATTTGGTCGAACGGGCGAAAAAGTTTATATAGGTACCGTTGGTAACGTTATCGACGACAAGAAAAAGCGTGGAGAGTCAGATCCACAGACTCGAGCGCTTAAGGGAAATAACCTTTGGCATTCAGATTCGTCTTTTAGGCTCGTGCCTTCATACATATCAATTCTTCATGCCTATGAAGTACCTGCTGAGGGAGGCGAAACTGAGTTTGTGAGCCAGAGAGCTGCATACAGACGATTGGATGCAGCGAAACAGACTGCGATCAACGACCTCCATGTCCTTCACGACTATGTTTTTAGCCGGACTAAGACTGCGCCGGTTGATGATAATCATGCTGCATCTTTGCCCCCAGTGGAACAAAAGCTAGTCAGAACTAATCCGAGTAATGGCATCCGCAACTACTACGTTGGCTCGCATGCCCGTTCGATTGTCGGATGGAGTGGTATTGAGAGCCGTCATTTGATTGACGAGCTCAATAATTTTGCTACGAAGCCGAAAAATCGCTGGTCTCATAGTTGGCAGCCGGGGGACACAATTTTTTGGGATAATCGGTGCGTTCTGCACCGAGGTACTGGTTACGACGCTGACCGCTTTCGCCGGAATATGAGACAAACAAGGGTGCGTGGAACTGGAATAACACTCCAGGAGTAAATCTTCGTAGTCTGATCGAAAGTATCTTTGCGTGCAAAGGCATATGGAACTATTTGATTACGTCGATTGCTGAATAACTCACAGAAGGTACGGCAGATGTTGGCTGAACTATCACGAAACAACTACCAGTAGACGTTTGTTTTTGTTCACTTAGGGGTTACTCAGATCAAGAGTGGCTATGACCTGAAACCTTCAACAGTTCTGAAACATGGGGTGAAGAGCTTCTAATCGGAAATATTTTTTCTTTCGATTAGCAACGTTCCTACAGTTTGCACAGCTATTTCATCATTCTGCTTGATCATCTGGGTTTTAAGCTCAATGAAACCTAGGTTTGGCCTCGAGCCGCTAACCCGCTTACTTA
>CAJQGN010000246.1 GCA_905477545.1 uncultured Acidimicrobiales bacterium
CTTGAACACAATTTTTGGGTGTCTTTCCAGCACATTATTAATGCCAACCGTCAATTCATTAATACTCGCTGCTACTCTCCAAAAACACTCGCGCCAACGTACGAGCTGATTATTTTGCGAAGAAGCATTTTTGTACTTGAGGTATAAATAAGACGGTCTTCTTCATCAAACATCGATACCGCTGCCTTATCTATCTCTAATTCTCTAGCTACCTCTCTCGTGTGATCTCTTAGAAACGGCGAAGCACGATCATTCTCAGCTCTACGTTTACTAAGCTCAGATAAAATTCTTGAGCTACTGAGACGGCCCGAATACCGATGAAGCGGTCTTGAAAGCATTCCAGATCCAGCAAATGGGAGTTATTAATCCCTACATCCGATGGAGATGACGATGGAAAGACTGCTAGCCCAGCACGTTGTAGCCTGTCGCTCACTTTTCATTTACCGAGAGTCAGTGTCCAAGTTTCAAGCATCACATAAAGTTTTCCCTAAGCTTTACGATATTTCGTTGTTAGTAAGCGTTGCTCGTTATTCAAAGCATCGCCGAACGTCTCACACACGGCTTTCCCCGAGTTACATCAGCGCCGAGGTCAGCCACCAGTTTGTGAGCCCATGCAAAGCCCGATTTATCTGCTAGTTCGAGAACTCGCATGCTTGCAAACCCCTTGTGCAGATTCTCTATGCGCACTTGACAGTAAGCAACTCGCATCCATCGACACTGAAAACTAGTCGATCGCTAGAATCAGGAAAATACGTGACGACACTGCTGCCTGTCATAATGAACTGTCCAGCCTTAATATGGGTGCCTCGTTCGTTCAGATGATTCGCTAGCCACGCGACGGCGTCAAGCGGGTGCCCTAAAGCATCACCGGTTTTACCTTCTCCTACAAGTTCGCCGTTTACTTCTAGCTTTGTTGATCCGTTTTCAAGATCAAGGGTCTTCCATTCCGTGGGACCGACACCGATTATTACGCCCGCATTCCACGCGTTTTCAGCTACTAAGTCGAAGGTATCCAGAATCGAATAGTTCGCATTGCGGTCCTCTATCAACTCGAATGCTGGGGAACATGTTTCTACCGCTCCGCTAACGCTTTCTCTCGTGTGCGGCCCGATGTCCGACGCTAAATCCCTGTTAATGAAAACTGCTATTTCGCACTCAATCCCCAGATGCAAATGTTTACTTAGGTCCAATTGAGTCGGACCCTCGTGGATATCTCTATCAAAAACTGCTCCAGCTAATGGATGGGTTACTCCACAGAATTCCTGCATTGCCTTACTTGTTAGTGCTACCTTCCAACCCGAGATGCTATGACCTCTGTCTACTAAGAGGTCATGAAAAGCATCTTGGATAGCGTAGCCGTCAGACAAGGTAGAGCTTCTCACTGACGGAGCGAAAGACTTATGATCGTTTAACGAATCAAGTTCCTCGAGAAACATTTTCGCTGTTTCTTCTAGCTCTGCTTTGTCTAACATTTACGCTTCCTCTATTTCTCAGTAACAACGCCGGGATTGGAGTCGTTTGCTTATTGAGACCAACCGTTTCATTAGTTAGCGGTGATTTGGAAGTTTAGCTGGCCATAATTCGCTGGTTCATATCAACCATATGCCTTAACCTAATATTATTTAACAGCAGCGGGCCTTACGATGTTGACTCGTTTCCCTTCGAGACCAAATTAAATACCTGCAGTCCGCAAATATCTTTATGCACAAACTGTGTGGAAACTAACCCAATATTTATTAGTCATACGCTCTGAAAATCGGAAATTATTTCGAACATGTCTTTACTCAGCCATCCACCCTTGGGGTCGAATCTGATTCAGGCCGTGTTCTGTTTCATTTCTTAACAGTTACTCAGAAATCATCCGCTCATATTAACATTGAGTTTTACGTTAGAAATAACTTTAAATTGTGAGCATTCGAGCGTTGAGTTTTAGCCAAGATTGTTGTTCACGAAAATTCGGGATAGTGGTCTCTACATGCTTCCAATACTTTTGTGAGTGGTTGTGTTCAAGGAGGTGGGCTAGTTCATGCACCACGAGATAATCCACGACTTTGAGAGGCGCCATAATAATGCGCCAATCGTACGAAATGACGCCCGAAACTGAGCACGAACCCCACTGAGATTTGTATTCTCTGACTCGGACCGATGTCGGTTCAACCTTCAGAAGCTTTGAGTAGCAGAAAGATTTAGCGGTTAACGTTTTTGTAGCTTTTTGCTTGTACCAAGCAAGCACTAGAGACTTAACGGTGTTTTTTTCGTCGAGTTCCAGGGTTCCGAATGGAATCGCCACGTTCAGGGAACCTTCCCCAATCTCTACCATGTCTGCAGATTTTCTGGTTACGTTAAGAGCGTATTCTTGACCCAGGTAGGCAAACATTTCGCCGTCTGTCCATGTCCGAGGGATCTGCTTTGGTTGCGCTAGCTGCAGTTGAACATTTTTCTCTATCCATCTTGAGCGTTCCGTTATGAAATCAGTAATGACCCGATGGCTTAGACGCTTAGGGGCGCTAACTTTAATATTTGATGGCGTTACCTCTATAGAGACAGTTTTTTTTCTGTTTGTTCGCAGTATTACCAATGGCAAATCAAATTCAGGAGTCACTGCTTCTTGACTCTAGTGTTTTAGGCCAAAACCTTTTACGGTTCTTTGTAATGCTTTAAAAAATTTAAGTACTCTCTAGTAGTAAGCCGTTGATTTAGTCGACAGAATCGCTGACTTTCACTACGCTGGCCCATAAGTTTAATTACTCACTAGGGGGCGTGATGAGTCGATTGCTTATAGTTCCGATGAACGGTAAATCATTCGGTGCGACCGTAACTGGTGCAGACATTATGAGCCTGACGGATATCGAGTTTACTACTGTACATGAGG
>CAJQGN010000247.1 GCA_905477545.1 uncultured Acidimicrobiales bacterium
AACTGCGACCCGAGGAATTCAATATCATGTATGTCTGACATAAAACTTTTCCTTTACTCCATAATCACTTGCAAATAATTTTGAACGAACTGATTGTTGCTGAGCGGTCCAGTATCAATTTCTACTGACACCACTCACTTTTGGCTTTAGCTATGATGTTTGCCTCAATTGGCTGATTCGGAAGATAACGAACTCAGCTGGTTTCACCGGAGCGATACCTATCTCAACTACTACCTTTCCTTCATCTATTGACTCTGGCGGATTCGTCTCAGAATCACACTTAACGAAAAACGCTTGCTCCGGTGTAGCGCCGAATAGCGCTCCGTCTCGCCAGAGGCCCCGCAAAAACGAGTTGATGGTTCTTTTCAGACCTTCCCAAAGTTTTTGGTCATTTGGTTCGAACACTGCAAACTGAGTTCCGTCCATTATTGCTGTTTCAATCATGTTGAACAGCCGACGAACGTTTACGTAGGTCCAATCAGTGTCAGAAGCTAAGGTTCTCGCTCCCCATACACGAATTCCTCTCGTGCCAAAAGGACGTATGCAATTGATACCTATCGGATTTAGTAGAGACTGCTCAGCTTTCGTTAGGTCAAGTTCGGTTGACAATGCGCCTCTCACGACCTCGTTCGCAGGCGCTTTCCAAACACCGCGGGTGTCATCGACTCGACTCCAAACGCCAGCAATATGGCCACATGGAGGTACCATAACTTCGGCATCCGCAGGTCCGGAGGCAACCGGATTGTCGACAGCGATCCATGGATAGTAGAAGGCAGCAAAAGCAGAATCATACATAGCGACATCAGATCGCCATTCTTTAATTTGTTGAGGGTTCATTCCCGGAGGTGCGTCTAGCACGGCTAGTCGATTTGCTTGGCCCTCACAATGGCTTATTAAAGCAGTCTGTACGGCCTTCCACATTCCCAGATCAACGCTTCCGTCTTCCTTGGTAGCAGCTGTGATCAGGTCAGGCACCATAACCATCGTTACTTCATCGGCAATCACTAAGCCGTTAATGCCCACGCGATCTGATTCGCTGCCAACAAAGTCTTTGGGGCGAACATCGACTGGAAGCGGCGCAGCTGGTGAAACTGGGTAGATGCCGGCTTTTAGTTGCGCTAAACCTTTGTCTGGCAAGGCAGACAAATCAGCCTCTACGCTTACTTCTACTAGTTCAGACGAACTACCTGAGATGCTCTCTAACGAGACATCGTCAAACCGTTCAACTTCTACGCCATTTTTTTCTACAACCATGTTGAAGAGGGGTAATTCGCCTTCTTCTACTTCGGTCCCGGGCTCAACTGCTACTGCTAGCCCATCTGCTGGGCCAATACTGGTAATTGTTAGCGGCAGGCCTATTGCCCGATCGACCGCTGGCAGTGCTAACTGACCTGATTCTTCCGATGGGCTTTGGTGTTGGACCCGCACTATGTAGGCCATGCCTCCACCATTATTGAAAAATCCGTAGACTGAGAGCGGCAATACAGCTCCTGCCACAAATCCACCGTATAGATTTTCGTACTGAGACCAGCTAGTAACCAGTCGAGGTTTTAGGCCCTGAGGATCAGAAGGGTCATCAGTTGGGTAAGCCGCGGTATAGCCAACGAATGCCGCAACTGCGGTAAGTCCTGCAGACAGTGTCCCGCCAGCAGACGGGACTTCTTCTACGTACACACCTGGAGTCAAATAAGAAGGCAATAGAATTCTTTCACTCGTAAAAACAATTGGTCATTTCGGATACTTGCACAGGGCTGTTGGCTATACGCGGCAATTCAGAAAAATTTACAGAGATTTTCTGTGCAAGGTAAAATCGTTACCAAAGCCCAAACTTTTTCTAAATGTTAAGCTCTTTGGTAAGGCGGCCGTGCTTCACAAATTCTTGTTTCGTAGCTCTGACTAAATCAGCACGGCATATTTTGCGGCCTTCTTGGATTGCTAAGAAAGCGCCGGATACCGCTATGTTTCGTATTTGGCCACCAGTCAGATCGAATGCAATGAGCTCACTTAAGTCAACATCACTTTCGCATTCGTTTTTTGAGATATGCAAGTCCCAAATTTTTTGGCGTGCGTCTTCATCCGGTGCGCTAATTTCGATGAACCCTTGCAGACGCCGTTGGAATGCTGTGTCTACATTTCCTGAGAGGTTTGTTGTGATTATTACGAAACCTTCAAATGTCTCTACTTTTTGTAGGAGATACGAGACTTCCATGTTCGCATAACGATCGCGTGCATCAGTGACTTTGCCTCGTTGGCCAAAAATTGCGTCGCCTTCGTCAAAGAGAATTAGTGCGCCTCCAACTGAGGCTGCGTCGAAAACTTCTTCAAGGTTTTTTTCCGTTTCGCCGATGTATTTAGACACCAAGGTAGACAAGTTGATTTTCACAAGATCTAAACTCAAGTCGTTAGCTATTACTTCTGCAGCCAGAGTTTTTCCCGAACCTGATGGTCCGGCTAGAACAGCTAATGCTCCAGGTGACATAAAGCGCCCTACATGAGATTGGCTCATGACTTGGTCCCAATATCTGTATCTGTTTGATAATTCTTTGAGATCTCGCAGGGTTTCTTCCGAAACAATTAGATCATTCCAGGATTTTGTGGGGCTAGCTCTTGTTCCTAATGTTGACAAACGGTTATCAGCTAATCGTCGCACCGCTCGGTTAAGGTCGTCAGAGACTAGCGGTAATCCTCTGCGAACTTTGTGGGCGTGGTCCTGGGT
>CAJQGN010000248.1 GCA_905477545.1 uncultured Acidimicrobiales bacterium
TGGGAAAGCATTGAGGCGCCAGCTTGTTGAAGCACTTGAGCTTTTGCCAGTCTTGCAGTTTCTGCGGCGAAGTCAGCGTCCGCGATTCTCGAACGCGCCGCGGTTGTAAATTCTGTTACTTTTAATAAGTTAGAAACAGTGTAGTCCAATCTGTTCTGTAAGGAGCCTAATGAACCTCTCATCGAAGATACCGTCTCGATAGCGCCATCTATAATTGCTAGCGCGTCAGACGCTTGTATTCTAGTTAAAGCACTCACTGAGCTGACACTGACGAGCGGGGCAGATGTGGTGCCGCTTGAAAAAAACTCATTGGCCGTAAGTTGTTCCACAGTGAAATCGTTACTGGATGTAAGTTTCACGTTTCCTCTGATGACTGCCGTGTCCGTTGCAGAGGTAGTGGACGCAGCGGCGAGGCTGATTTCTGTGGAGTCGGCGGTTGTCCCGTCGATGCCAACCGCCTTCATGTCTAGATCCGTTCGGGTTGAGCTATTAGCCACTATGATATCGTTGCCGTTGTTTTCTGACAGCAGAATTTTGTTGTCGCTAGTACTCGAGGCCTGAACGCCTGTAGTGGCTGATATCGCGTTGATTTTCTGAACAGCGTCGCTCACATCATTACTGGTCAGTGTAAACGCAGCAGTTTCTGTCTCGGTTCCAGTGGGTCCAGTGAAGGTTAGACGGGCTTGTACTGATGGATTTGCAGTTGGTGTATATATCCATGCATAGGTTTTTGCATTAGCAATGACCTGGGTGGCTGCGGCAACTGAGTTGATTTTCGTCGCCACAGATTTTGCAGTATCAGTGGTTTCGACATCGATGGTCCGAGTAGCGCTGGACGAAGTTATTTTGATGTCGGCATCAGCCACCGCTGAGCTGTAGTTTGTGTTGTTGGTACTGCCGCCTAGTTGTGCGGCTTGAGTCAGACCATCAACGACGTAGGCACCGAGTTGGCTGGCTTCAACGTTACCGATGGAAAAGTCGAGGGTTTCCCCTGCTTCTGTTCCAACTTGTAGAGATTTAGCTGAGAAAGATCCGTTGAGGACCTGCGCGCCATTGTATCGGGTGTTTAAAGACACCCGCGAGATTTCCTTTTGTAAGGACGTCATCTCGTTATCGGCGAATGCTCGCTCTGTCGAAGTATTGGTATCGTTTGCTGCTTGGACGGCGAGCTCTCGCATTCGCTGAAGCATGCCAGAGACTTCCACCAGCGAGTTTTCGACTGTTTTTATGAGTGCAATTCCATCATTCGCGTTGCGAGTGGCCTGGTTTAAGCCTCTGATCTGGGTATTCATCCGCTCGACGATCGCGAGACCCGCGGAGTCGTCTCCGGCGCTGTTGATGCGTGACCCAGTGGATAAGCGCTCCATGGCTAATTCCATCTCTTTTCTCGACTCACCCAGCGCGCGCTGCGCCTGGATCGACGGTATGTTTGTATTTAGAACCATTCCCATAACTAAACCCCTTTAGCTGTCCGTTCTGTTGTAAAAGCGGAAGAAGTCGGCAGTACTTTTGCCTCTTTGCCGCTTAAATCGGCTTTTTATTGCCGCTTACAGATAACAGTATCGGGTTAGTTTGGGAAAACTTTAGAAAATGTTAATCCTCCGCTCAGCGCCTGATCGACCCAAGGCACGGTTTTATTTCTTTAAACTCCAGACCAGGAGTTCTTTAACTGTTTCGAGCTAAAGGGGTCGTGAACCCCTGGTCGGAGAAAGGTGAGGCCACTTTTTATAATTGCACTGAACATTACGGTGGCCTCTCTAGGTTACAACTCCGAAGTCACGACCCTACTTCAGAAGTTGCAGTGCAATCTGTGGTGCAGCATTGGCCTGGGCCAGCATTGCTGTACCGGTCTGCTGAAGCACTTGCGCTTTTGCAAGCCGTGCAGCCTCTACAGCAAAGTCTGCATCTTGAATTCTTGACCGAGCGGCTGTCGTGAATTCAACAACATTCATCAAGTTAGAGACAGTGTATTCAAGTCTGTTTTGACCTGCACCCCATTCAGCTTTGTAGCCAGCAACCTTATCAATTGCGCTACTAATTACTGCGAGGGCACCTGCTTTTTCGATGTTTATAAATTTAGTGGTATCGTCGTACAAGTCTGCGGGGCCATTAGGATCAGTACCGTCGTCTACCTGATCAGATTTAAAAACCGCCAAACTCTCCGCGTCGATGCTGTAAGTTGTTATGTCAATTGTGTCACCGTCGTTGTAGCCAACCTGAATCGAGATAGTTCCGTTATCGGCACCTAGATACGCTTTATTGTTATAGGTTGTGTCGGATGAAACTCGCGTGATCTCCGTCATCAAAGCCTCAGCTTCGAGCTGGAGATTAGCGATATCGCCTGCGCTGTTGGTGCCGCTCTGTGCTTGGACGGCAAGTTCGCGGACTCTCTGTAGCATATCCGTGACATCGTTCGTGGCGTTTTCAACGACTTTAAGAAGGCCGAGTGCATCACTCGCGTTTTTAGCTCCCATTGAGAGACCTCTCACCTGAGCGGTCATGCTTTCAGCGATCGCGAAACCTGCTGCATCGTCTGCTGCGCTATTAATTTTTTTACCCGTAGAGAGTCGTTCCATGGCGCTTTGTAGCTCTTTACCACTGGCCATCAACGATCGTTGTGCATTCATTGACGCGACGTTTGTGTTAACAACTAAACTCATTTTAAGACCCCTTGTTAGTCCAATTTCCGGCAATTTTTTTCCGCTGGAAGGAAGGTTATTGCCGCGTTCAAGTTATTAATCGGCAATTAGTTGCCGGACTTTAGGGGAAAAAGGAATTTTTTTGCCGGTTCACGGAAATATCTTGCCGCAAAAAAAATGCGAGCCTGGGCTCGCATCTTTCTTGCAACTAGTTGATGACTACGAAAGTAGAGAAATTGCTAGTTGTGGTGATGCATTGGCTTGTGCCAACATCGCGGTCCCTGTCTGTTGCAGTACTTGCGCTTTCGCAAGGCGTGCCGCTTCGACAGCAAAGTCTGCATCTTCGATGCGAGATCGGGCAGCGGTTGTAAATTCAACTACGTTCATGAGATTAGAAATTGTATATTCCAACCTGTTTTGGCCCGCACCCCATTCGGCCTTATGTCCGGCAATGCTATCTATGGCATCAGAGATCGTATCGAGTGCTGTCGCAGAGTTGATGTTTAGATAACCACCATTTGCGCTAGTCTTGTATGTAGTGCCGTCACCAGCAGCATCGGTAAGGTCAAGTGTGGCTGCATCAATGGCATAGCTTTTTACGGAAATCGAGTCTCCGTCGTTATAACCAACTTGGATGGATACTGTTCGTTCTGCTTCTGCGTTGCCGTCAGCATCAACATTTGAAAGGTATGCGACACCATTGTAGGTGGTATCAGTAGCAACCCTTGTGATCTCATCCATTAGTGCTTCTGCTTCTGCTTGTAGGTTCCCAACATCCGTATCGCTGTTGGTCCCGCTCTTTGCCTGGACGGATAGTTCTCGTATGCGCTGCAACATATCGGTGACATCATTGGTCGCATTTTCGACTACTTTCAACAAAGAAAGACCGTCACCAGCATTTTTTGCGGCCATAGATAGGCCACGAACTTGGGCTGTCATGCTTTCGGCAATAGCAAAGCCAGCAGCGTCGTCAGCGGCGCTGTTGATTTTCTTACCGGTAGACAGCCGCTCCATCGCGGTCTGCAGCTCTCGGCTGCTGGACATCAGTGAGCGCTGGGCGTTCATTGATGCAACGTTTGTATTTACAACTAAACTCATGTTCAGTGCTCCTTGTTAATAATCCAAAAAGCTACTGGTGCTGCGTTTAGCCGTGACGACCCCACACGGATGATGCCGACCCCTACATCTGCATACCCGTAGTTTTAAAATAAGCGGCAAAATGTCGCCGTTTACTTCAAAAGACGGCAAAAATTTGCCGCTCAAGACATAAGTCGGTTGGCCTTAAGAAAACTTTAGATTTTTTTTAAAAAAATATTGAGAAGGATTACTTCTTCTTGAAGTAGTCGGTGTAGATCCGAAAAGCGAGCACTGCCAAGAAGGCAAATAGGATGAAGTTCGTAAATAAAAACTCGACGGGAATGGCAGGCACTACTATATCTGGCCTCAGTCCTATTAATAGAAGTAATGGTACTGCGACTAAGATGAAGTAGCGGATTTGCTTACAAATTTTACAGGGCTGCTCGGCCATGCTGGATCCCTTTCTAAGAGAGGCTTAGCTTAATTGTTCCTGTTGCTGAAAGGTAGGTTTTCAAAGGATGCAATTAAGCTTTCCTTCGTACTGTTCATTTCCTCGATGATTGTTTGCATCGCCAGGAACTGGCGGTTGTAGCGTTCTTCGACACGCGCCATGCGCTCATCGAGGTCTTTAAGGTCCTGCTCATAACCGATATTGCGCTCGGTCAGGGAGGCTTCCGCAGTTGATAAGTACCCATCAGAGGCAGTAGCCCTTTCTATAAGGCTTTTAATGTCTCCCGCGATGCCAGCGGGATTATTATTGAATCTAGATTGATCGTTGATGTTTGCACTAAAAATTTTGATGACATCATCGTAGCTGTCGTTCAGTGCAACATCTAATTTTGCTTCATCAAAGACAAGCTGCCCGTAACGGTCGATCGAGATGCCCATACTTGATAGGGACGTTATATTTTCTCCGGGGGAGGAGGATTCGCTGATCATGATCGATCGCAGTTCGGTCACGATGGATCTGAAAATGGTGTCACCTCGCAGGGGACCATCGCTTTCTGAATCGGTTAGGGTTTTGAACTCTGTTGTTGCCTCGTTGTACATAGCAACAAACCCGAGGATATTCTCTTTGGCCTGGCTCGTGTCTCTATTGATTGCAATCGTTGCTGTCTGGTCTGTTGTGCCAGTGAGGCTAAGGGAAACCCCTTGAATGATGTCAGAAATTTGGTTGGTCGAGCGAACAAAGTCGACACCGTTCACGTTGAGCTCTGCATCGGATGCGCTTTGTATGGTATTGAATGTTAGTCCTGCGAAGTCCGAGCTGATTGTGAATGCGTTGCTTGAACCTTCTTCACCGACTAATTGAAGCCGGTAACTGCCCGAGCCTGTGCCTGTATTGATTATTTCTGCACTGACGCCGAGGCCAGCATCGTTGATTGCAGTCGCTACGGAAGTCAGATTAACGTCTTCTAAAGATAGTGTTTCAGTGGCGCCATTAACAGTGATGTCTATCGATACACTACCGCCATTGTTTAGGGCACCTGTATCGGTATCGAAACCAGCGGATATGGTGCGTTGCTCTTTTGCAAGAGAAGTCACGGCGATGCTGTTTGTACCGGCTCTCGCATTATTTGTGGCGGTGGCTACTACGGCGCCTTGAGAGGTGTTCTGTACATCTAGGGTGTTAAAGTCTCGAGCGTCATTAAGAAGCTCTGCGCCCTGTTTCAAGATATCAAGGATAGAGACTGCATTACCAAGGCCGCTGATCTTGCTTTCAGACGCAGCAAGTTTGCGTTGAATCTGTGACTCCGCGCTGGTGCGTTCTGCTTGGACAAGGGCTTCGACAATCGATTTTGTATCGAAAGAAGCGCCAGCGCCTAATGCATTAATGTAATCTATACCGGCCATATGAAAAAAAATTTGATCCTATAATTGGTTATCGGACACTGAAAGCGAAACTTTAGCAAATGTTTTGCATTAAGATGCAGGGTATATGCACTAAGCGTGCCACAAACAGTGCTACTAAAGTGCTTGTTTAGCAAGGCTTGGAGGACACTAGCGATTTTGATTTGGGTCACTGTCGGCAATGCCTTGCCTTTAATTTTTAAAAAGTAGGTAGGTAGCTGCCGACTCTAAGAGAGTTTAAATTGAGCATTAGTAAATCTTCTGTAAAGCCGATTTTTGGTGAAAGTAAAACCACCTCAGAGCTTTTGGCGTTGGTGAAGAAAGTAGCGCCTACGGACGTAAGCGTCTTCATTCAGGGAGAGAGTGGTTCTGGAAAAGAAGTCTTAGCTCGCCAGCTACATGACTTATCTGATCGCTCGGGTGGAGCCTTTGTAGCTGTAAATTGCGGGGCTATTCCAAGAGATTTACTGGAAAGTGAGTTGTTCGGTCATGTGAAGGGTGCTTTCACAGGCGCTGTCTCAGATAGACAAGGCAAAATTGCTGCTGCAAATGGCGGGACGCTCTTTTTGGATGAAATTGGCGATATGCCGCTCGAAATGCAGGTTAAGTTGCTTCGGGTTGTGCAAGAACGTGTTGTTGATCCCGTAGGTTCAAATACTTCAGTGGACGTTGATGTCCGGCTTATTTCAGCGACGCATCGATCAATCGAAGCTCAAATCGATAACGGCGATTTCCGGGCGGATTTATTTTTTCGTCTTAATGTTGTCCCGCTAACGTTACCTCCTTTGCGCGACCGGCTTGAGGAGATGACAAAGTTCATTGATCATTTTGCG
Organism: uncultured Acidimicrobiales bacterium; assembly: GCA_905477545.1. Classification (GTDB taxonomy): domain Bacteria; phylum Actinomycetota; class Acidimicrobiia; order Acidimicrobiales; family Poriferisodalaceae; genus UBA9040. The sequence continues at coordinate 6,401 of CAJQGN010000248.1, forward strand.
TTGTTGTACAGCGGGGACAGGAGGCCTGTGCAGGTGGACGAGAGCCTTCTGCGCGTTATTCTTAAATATGATTGGCCGGGAAATATCAGAGAGCTTTCGAATTTCATGCAAAGGTTGTCTGTTCTGTATCCGGGTGAATCTGTCAGTTTATCCATGATACCGCTCGCCATGCTCCCTGTAGGTCTTCAGGAGCTTGTTGGCGAACTTCCCTTAGAAAGCCAAGGCATTTCTCCGAATCAAGAAGAAGATGACTCGTACATGGAAATAGTCATGTCGGCTCGAGGTGTGTCGGCTATTGGTGATACTGATTTATCGCTCAAAGACACCCTTAACACCGTAGAAAAAGAAATGATCAGCAGAGCGCTTCAGGAAGTCGGTGGCAACGTTTCGATGTGCGCTCGCATACTCAAGGTACAGCGTACGACGCTGATTGAGAGAATTAAAAAATACTCTTTGGGGTAATGCGCCAATAATTGTCGGGTTTTTGACGATTTCGGCAACCTAAAAGGCGGCTTTATGCCGCGCGCCTCTTAACATGCTGATTTAATTAAAAAAATTAAATGGCACAAGGATTGCTTATTGTTTTCCCATCGAAAACTCGAATGGGCTAACAATGTTTGAAGAACAACCTCTTGAGATTTTATGGGATGATTTAATTCCTATAAGCTTGGATCATACCGCGAACCTGAGCCGGTTAGGCTTGACGCCAGTGCCGGTCGCGCTGCACTCCTTGGAAAAAGGTGCGATTCCGAAGGCCCCTTTCTTAATTTATATTGCTCTTGAAAGCTTTGCGTCTGTTGATGCGATGATTGTCTTTCTCAAGTCGATCGGGTCGCACGCTTATCCGCTTCTGAGAATTGGCTCAGATCAACTTGATGAAGGCGTTGAAGCGCTCCGCCTTGGTGTTCAAGAGGTTTTAAGCGAAGGGCAGGATGGTATGGAGAAATGGTCTCAGATTTCTCGCAAAGCTCGCTCGGTATTACTCAAATCTGATTCTTATGTGTTTGTTGATGAGGTTTCTCAGCACTTGCTCGCGCTGATCGAAAGAGTTGGTTCATCTGAAGTCACTGTATTGATGAACGGACCAACGGGTTCAGGTAAGGAAGTACTTGCCAGATTAACGCACGACTTCTCTCCCAGACGTGACGGCCCTTTTGTTCCGGTCAATTGTGCAGCGCTGCCAGAATCCTTGGCTGAAAGTTTACTGTTTGGTCACGCTAAAGGAGCCTTTACTGGCGCTGCTAAATCCACAATTGGTTTCTTTGAGCGTGCTGAAGGAGGCACTCTTTTTCTTGATGAGATTGGTGAGTTATCGCTTCAAATTCAAGCAAAGCTGCTGCGTGCTATTCAGGAAAAAGAAATCACACCTGTTGGTCACTCAGAAGCCCGACCAGTAAATGTAAGGGTAGTCTCTGCGACCAACAGAGATCTTGGGCAAGGCATAAAGAGCGGAAATTTTCGAGAAGACCTCTATTTTAGAATAAGCACCTTCCGAATTAATGTACCGGGTCTTCATGAAAGACGAGACGATATATTGCCGCTCTCAAACTTCTTTTTGATGAAGTACGGTAACGGAGTTCGTGAGCACCGCTTTACCCCTGAAGCAACAGCGAAACTGCTTGGATACGAATGGCCAGGTAATGTCAGGGAGCTTGAGAATGTCATCCAGCGCGCCATCGTTTTGTCAGACGAAGACTATATTAATGCGGGACATCTGTTTTTTGATGAAGTCATAGATTTTGCAGACGAAGTGCCCTCATCGACTCCTGTTCCGCAAAGAATAGGACGTGAAGTATCGGCCAGCGCTAGCAGGAGTTACTCGACGGGTACTCTTGATCAGCCGATGGCTAATAATCTCCAATCTGCCATGGATGCCAATGAGTTTCGTGTGATCGCGGAGACGCTTCGAACCTGCAGGACAAGAAAGGAAGCTGCCTCTGTACTAGGCGTTAGTGAGAGAACTTTGCGATACAAAATGGCGCGAATGAAGGAGCGTGGTTTTGAAGTTCCTAAACGTCGCTCAGCTTGAGGGGGTAATTTTTAATGGTCCGCTCTAACTATGAAAATTCAGTAGCATCGCTGCTCGGCCAAATTCAATCGAACCGAGAGCACTTGGATGCCCTGCGATTAGACGGCGCCAAGGCGAATACCCAGCTGAAAGTCAACGGTACTAGCGATACTAGCTATGCTGAGGTTGTTAAAAACGCATTAAACGAAGTAAGTGCAGTTCAAGAAAACTCTGCGGCAATGCGCGAGGCTTACGACAGAGGAGAAGATGTGCCTTTGACTAATGTTGTACTGGCCATGCAGAAATCGTCTTTGGCTTTTGAGTCGACACTTCAGGTCAGAAATAAAGTACTTAAAGCTTACGAGGATATTCTCAATATGCCTGTTTAGGGCGGCAAATTGAGAGAGGATAAATCATGTCTGAAATAGCCTTAGAGCCAGGTACGCAGCCACTGCGAGATCAACTTGCAGGAGGAACGGCAAATTTAGTAGAAAGTGGACAAGACCTCGATGAGATGGCGGGAGGGAACCTTCCTGCTGAAAAAGAAAAGACTGGTCTTGAGAAATTTATGGAGGAACCAGCTGTTCGCCGTGCCGCGCCAGCTGTCCTTGGTCTGCTCGTTGTGCTCTTCTGTGTTTTCTTTTACATGTGGATTTCTGCGCCTGGTTATCGAGCTGTTTATCCTGGAATGCTGGAAAGTGAGCGGCAAACCGCATACGAATTACTCTCTAGCAGTGGTTTTGACGTTAAGATCAATACATCCTCGGGCGAGCTTGAAGTCACAACCGATCGCTATCATGAAGCAAGGATGGTAATGGCTTCGCAAAATATTCCTAAATCTTCTTCTTTGGGAAGTTTAGGTACTCTGGTTGAGCAAGGCTCGATAACGACCAGTAGGTTCATGGAGCAGGTCAGCTACCGAGCTGCGATGGAGTCTGAATTATCAGAGTCTATTGAACAGATTGGCTCAATCAGTTCAGCAAGAGTTCACATCGCCGAATCTCATCAGAGTGCATTTGTTCGAAATAAGAGTCCGTCAAAAGCCTCCGTAGTTGTCAATCCCTATCCGGGACGCTCTGTTTCTAGGTCGCAGATTCAAGCGATCGTTCACCTGGTTTCCTCAAGCATACCTCACCTCGATAAAGAGAATGTCACCGTTGTGGATGACATGGGTCAGCTTTTGACGGACTCTGAGAGTGACGTTGCCTTGGCCTTGACTGCAGCCCAATCAGAGCATGAGAAGGGAATAGAAATAGACTACCAGCAAAGGATTCAGCAGCTGATCTCCGCCATCGTTGGTCTGGGAAATGTGCGAACTGAAGTCGACGCAACGGTGAACTTTACCGAAGTTGAGTCAACCTTCGAAGAATTTGACCGTGGTGGTTCTGGTCCCCGAACTAGGTCAGAGTCTCTTCAGGTGGAGCGTGACTCTCAGCTATCAGCAGAGGGTGTGCCTGGCAGTCAATCTAACAATCCTCCAAATATCCCGAATATTGAAGAGACGAGAAGGGCCGCTGATTCGAGCGAATTAAGTGGCTCCGACATTGCGTCTTCCTCCACAACAAGGAATTATGAGCTCGACAGAGAGATTCGCTATGTGAAGCAACAGGTAGGGGAAATTAGGCGCCTGTCGGTTGCCGTCGTTATCAATGAAACAGCATTCCAAGATGAGAATGAAGAAGTCGATGAGGGTCGGTTGGATGGCGAATTGGTTAGAATACGGGACTTAGTCCAAGGTACCATTGGCTATAATTCACAACGAGGTGATCTCGTAACCGTAGTCTCCTCGCGGTTCGCAAAGCCTGTTGAGGCATTGGATGAAACCCCTTGGTACTTAGAGCCTGATAAGCTCGACGGTTATATCAGGCTGTTCGCCGTGTTTGGCGCACTTTTATTTATCTACTTCACCATGGGACGCCCGTTCCTGAAAGGGTTGAATGAGAAAGACGAGCTGGAATTGCCTTTAGAGCAAGCAGATGATGATGGTCTATCGGATGAAGAAAGAGCGCTTGTGAATTCTGGAGACTTAGAGACTATTCAAGACGTTACGGCGCGACTCAAACCAAAGGCGGTTGGGATTCCTGCAGAATATCTCGATACCTCTCAGCCATACGATCAGAAGGTCGCTCTTATGCGCTTCTTAGTAAAAGATGATGTGGGCCGAGTATCGAATCTGCTTAAGCGTTGGATAGACGAATAAACGATCTCGAAGAGGAATTTTCTGATGTCTGAAGTAGCTACTGAAAATCTTGGCGGACTTTCTCCACAGCAAGAGATAGCATTTAACGAGCTAAGTGCGACCGAAAAAGCTGCCATTGTGATGTTTCTTCTTGAAGAAAATGGCGCATCTGCGGTCATGAAGACGCTGTCTCCGGGTCAGGTAACGTCCGTTTCACGCGCGATGATCAAGGTTAGCGATGTTGACCAGCCAATCGTTGTTGCCGTCGTTGATGAATTTTTAGCATCACTTCAGGGACTAACCGATCTAGGTATGGGCGGTCCAGATTACGTACGCAAGGTGTTGCTCGAATCCGTTGGGGAATCTAAAGCTGCCACGGTGCTCGCAAAAGTGGATCCGGCGGCACGCTCCTCTGGTCTTGAAATGTTAGATTGGATGGCGCCCAGAGCAATCGCTGACATGGTAGGTTCTGAGCACCCCCAGGTTGTCGCTATCATTTTGGCGATGCTGGATGAAAGAACTGCCTCTGATGTTCTCAGTTACCTTAACGTTGATTTAAAAGCATCTGTTATCTCACGTTTAGCCACGCTCGACACGATCTCAGATTCTGCTTTGAACCAATTAGAAAAAGTAATGCAAGCAAGATTCTCTGAATCTACATCAATCTCAGCGGCGCAGATGGGCGGGTTAAGAGTAGCTGCAAAAATTATGGACAAAACGAAGTCGGAGGATGCCGCAGATATCTTTGCTGAGATGCGAGGTGTTGATGAATCATTGGTTATGGCCATTGAAGATAATATGTTTGACTTCGAGAATTTGGTTGACCTTGCCGATAGAGATATCCAAACCATGATCAACAACTTTGATGAAGAAGAGTTGAGAACAGCACTGAAAGGTGCTGAAGAAGCATTGATGGATAAGTTCAAAGGCAATATGTCTAAGAATAAAGCTGAGATGTTCCAGGATGAAATGGACCTCATGCCGCCATTGGCCATCTCTGTCGTAGACACCGCCCGCAAGTCGATTATTCGTCAAGCAAGAAAGTTACAAGATAAGGGTGAGCTCATCCTTGCATCGCCAGATGGAGGAGATTTTGTCTAGTGGTAGCTTCACGGCCAACGATGCTCTTTGGACGAGAACACGTAGTTTAGATGATCGGACATTTCGTCGAGATCGAAAAAATAACGAAGGATCTGGTTTCGATGCCAGACCTTTGTCCTATTTGGCTGTTGAAGAAAAAAGTATTGAGTACTCAGTTGCTGAAGAGGTTGTCTTGGTTGAACAAGAGCAGCCTGGTCAACTGGCAGCAGAGGATGCTGTCATTGAGCCCGCGGAACCGTTGGTTTCCTTCACGGAATCGGAGTACCAGGCTCAGATTCGAGATAAAGTAGCAGAGGCTGAAAGTGCTTTAAGAAACGAGCTTGAAGCTGAATTTAGGAATCAAGTTGAGCATTTGAGTTCACAACAATCGGTTTTTTTTGAGAAAGTTATTGATGCTCTCCGGGATGAGAATTTGACTTCCGAGATTGTAGCCATCGCTTTAAAGATCGGTTCTTTGTTGGCTCGTGCCCAATTGCGTCTAGATGAATCGGTCGTTGTAGATTTCGTGGACACCTCCTTAAAGCGTCTTGAATTACAAGACTCCAAGACTGTCTCGGTGCAGATGTCAAAAGATTGGGAAGGTTTTCTGGAAGCTTTGAATGACTGCCGCCCAGAAGGTTACGAGTTCACATACGAGGAGACGCTTAGACCAGGCGATATGGTTATTACTGCAGGCGACTCTGGATACTTCGATTTCTTTCATGCAAGGTTGGAGGAAATCGAGGATCAATTAAGTTCCAAGAAGACGTCAAAAAACACTCAAGGTTTGATTGATTTACTTCAGGACGCTATTCGAGAAGCGGTAGCTGACAAGTCTGATTCTTTAGCTATTCAAGCAACAGCCAACTCTACGTCATCAGATGTTAGTGAGGGACCCTCTCTGCAAGGCGATGGCGCTGGGTCAGAGAATCATCCTGTTGTAGATGACGAGATCACCGATGAGTGAAATTTCGGTACAAAGTGATGGCCTTCTTTCTACACGCCTTCAGGTGATCTCAGAGTCTATGAAAGAGCCTGAAGCGAAGATGTTTGGCACTGTCATTAAAATCGTTGGGACAACGATCGAGGCGAGAGGGCTGATGGCTTCTCTCGGGACAATCTGCCTTATTGAAACAAGTGCTGGACGCGAAATAGAAGCGCAAGTAGTGGGATTTAAGGAAGGCACCCTGGTGCTGATGTCATTTGACGGCAACCAGGGCTTGGAATCTGGCGCTCGTATTCGTGAGAAAAATCATTCGGATATGGCCTTGGTTGGATATGAAGCGCTTGGACGTGTTCTTGATGCTAGGGGAGAGGCCCTGGATGGCAAGATTAGTCCCAGGTGCTCTGTGGGGCATCCTCTTTCCGGTCCAAGCGTGAATCCGATGCTTAGAGACAGTATTGATGAAATTCTCGATGTCGGTGTCAGAGCAATCAATTCTCTTCTCACTATAGGCTGTGGACAGAGGGTTGGGCTAATTGCTGGCAGTGGTGTTGGTAAATCAGTGCTACTTGGCATGATGACCCGGTTCTCGCGTGCAGATGTGATCGTTATTGGTTTAATAGGAGAGAGAGGAAGAGAAGTAAAAGCCTTCATCGAAGAAAATTTAGGTGTTGATGGTTTGCGCCGTTCAGTGGTGATCGCATCGCCTGCAGACAGCTCACCACTGCTTCGAATGAGAGGTGCAAACTTGGCACATTGTTTTGCTGAATTTTTCAGAAGCGAGGGGAAAAAGGTTTTGCTTCTGATGGACAGCCTGACCCGTGTGGCGCATGCACAGCGTGAGGTTGGTCTTGCCGTCGGTGAGCCACCGGCAACTAAGGGTTATCCAAGTTCTGTGTTCAGTATGTTGCCAAAGTTGATTGAAAGGAGTGGGACTGGTGTTGATGGACGTGGTTCGATAACAGCCATTTACACTGTTTTAGCGGAAGGAGATGACTTGAATGACCCGGTTGTAGATATTGCTCGGTCGGCTTTAGATGGTCAAATAGCTTTAAGTAGAGACCTTGCTGATGAGGGTCATTTTCCTGCAATTGATTTACAGGGGTCGGTGTCCCGTTTAATGCAGGTGTTACAAGAAAAGTCGCATCTTCGGCGCGCCACAATATTTAGGAAAATGTGGAGTGCATACCAGCAAAATAAAGATCTTGTTCAGGTGGGTGCTTATCAAGCGGGGAGCAACAGTGATCTTGATTTAGCCTTACGAATGAAGGATCAGATATCAGCTTTTTTGCTCCAAGATATGCATGAAGCCTGTGGCCTGGATGACTCTATGAGATTATTAGAGAGTTTGCTCGGTGGAGAATAAATCTAGAGTCAATGTGTGGACGACACTCAAAGATAGAGTGAATGAATCGTTAGAGGATGAGGGGAAAAAGCTTCGCATAACTTTGTTGGAGATTGAGCAACTGTCAAACACCATTGAGGAATTGTCGAGAATAAAGAGCGATTATCACCCTGATCACTTAGCTTCGTCGGAAGGTTCTGCTTTGATAGGGCAAATTCAAAGAAATTGGAATTTCGTCGCTAACATAGAAGATGCGATCCGAAAAACAAACGGGCAAAGGCTCTCTTTGAAAAAGAAAGAAAGAGACTTACGAGCATTGTGCGCGAACCTTGAGATTGAAGTTAAGAAATATGAGACCCTCGAGAATCGAGCGCTTTCAAAGTATAAAAAATTGGAGGCAAGTAAGGAAATGAAAGCCGCCGACGAAATATCCACCTCTTTTTGGCTTAGAACAAAGAACGATTCGACATAAAGGGCCTCGCTGGCACGTAGTTTGCTCACTTATCTTCCTTCAGGAGGATGCTTCAATATGAGCGATGATTTAATTTCTAATTTTATCCAGCTGTCTTCTGCTGTCGAAAGTAAAAAACCAGCGGGTGTTTCTCAAGACCCTATCCCTCAAGGTGCTGATTTTAACAGGGTTATTTCCCAGGAGAAGAAGAAACTCTTCGCGGCTCAGGGGGCTCTTAGAGATAGCAAGCCCGAAAGTTTAGACGTACAAGCGCAACCAGATAGCACGCTTGGCAATTATGCAGAGGCAATGGCCGGGCAAAATTTGGCGACTCATCCGAGCCCGAACGGCAAAGTGCTGCCGAGTTTGTCATTACACAATGGCGCTCTGGCGGTGGGGAGAGTCATCTATACCGCCGAAACCGGAGCAGTGACGAGCGAGAGCATGTCTAAATTTATGGCGCGGCAGGGGCTCGTAAGTGAACGGTTACAACCCAAAAATGATTTTTTATCGGATGAGCCGTCCCGTGATAAAGAGACTTTAATTGCAAACCTTATGAATCAGCGTGAGGACGGCGAGTTTGCTGCTGAAAAGGTTTTGATGAAAAACTTTAACCAAGAAGCAATACCATCCCCGCGTAATCAAGGAGATAGATTAATAGATAGCGCTGAGATTCCGAAGGTAGTGCCTCCAGCTGCAAACCTGATAAATAATCCTGAGGGCGCCGTATCTAGCATTGTCGTTCCTAGCACTGAAGAAGCGTTAACGAAAAGCAGTCCCCAAGGGCAAACGTTACCTCCAGGTTACCAAGCAGATAAATTGATGGTTGGCGAACGGATTTTGAAGACGATCGGTAGTGATCCCAGTGCGATTGATAAAGCAATGACTGCTGCCGGCGGCAATGTCGCGTCTCAGTTGACGATAAAACAAATGCTTAGCGGTCGTGGTGTGATAACCGTCGACCGGCCGGTCAATCCGGCCGACAACGATGCGACTGGTAAAACGACGTTGACGGATCAAATTCCAGGGCTAGAAACAAGACCGCATGCAGGCAGGAACGATTATTATGCTGTTGGTTCTAATACCGATACCGGCGGCGAGAAAAATCAATCAAGAGAAAATATAAATCCGCTTTCGATCGTTACCAAGAAAGAAATTTTATTCACAGATCGACAAGCTTTAGGGGAAGCCGATTTACAACCCCCGGTAACCGGTTCAAATGGAGAATTTAAGCGTGGTTTTCGGACTGAAAACGAAGGAATGATAAGCTCAAAGGCAAAGAACGAAATGGATACGCAAACCAACTCTACAAAGTTGGAGACGAACCGAGAATTAGAATTGCCACGTTTACATGCCGTCTCTGAGGAAGCTGAGAAACGAGGTGTTGATAAGGCCCAATCAATCCTTACAAGTCATGTTGATAATACTGAAAACTCGCTAAAGACCTACCGAGAGGTTGGTCAGAGCACTAGTCAGGAAGGGTTTAATGCAGATTCGGGACAAAATCGGGTCGAATTTAAAGGGGCACTCAGGGATGCCCAGCGAATGTTAGCCTCAAACACATACAATAACCTGACAGACTCTTATGAGAATTGGAACGCAAAATTTGGTGAAGTCCTAGCGCAGCGCATTGCCGGTTTCGTGAACAAGGAAAATTGGAATATACAGCTGCGCTTAAACCCTGCATCTTTGGGTGAGATTTCGCTTGAACTTGAGCTGAGTGAAAAAGGTCTCGAGGGCCGTTTCGGGTCCAATGAGGAGTCTACTCGTCAGCTACTGCAAGACACGTTGCCAAAACTAAGGCTTGCGCTTAGAGACCTGCTAGATGAAAGCCAAGGATTAAGTTTCGATGTCAGCGATTTTGGCAATTCCAACTCCAATGATGATGCACAATCTGAAAAGAGTGCTTCGCCTGACTTGATTGAAGAGATAAACTTCGAAACAGAGGTGTTGCTAGGAAGAACGTTGGATTCTCGGCTTAGTTCAGTGGTTGGGTTAGATATACTTGTATAACAAAACATCACGCTGATTACGGCGAGAAAAATGACTGGAGTTGATGATGTCAGAAACGGCAGTAGATGCGGAAGAAGAAAAAAAAGGCGGTGGACTGGTAAAGATCATCCTGATAGTCATTGCGGTTTTGCTATTAGTTGTGGGCACAGCTGTTGGCACCATGTTCGCCACGGGTTTTTTTGACGAGAAGCCAGAAAACGAGGACCCCGAGGCGGCTTTGCAGGATTTAGAAAGTGAATTAGAGCAAACCGAAGAAATAGTCGCGGGACCTGGACCAAGAACAGCTGAAATTGAGCAGAAATTTCTTATCAGCTATTACACCTTTGCTGATGCATTTCAGGTAAACCTGAAGAGTTCTAAAAAAGTAATGCAAGCAAAGCTAGGTGTCTCGAGTTATTTTGATAAAGATACAATGTTCAATGAAGAAGAAGGCTCTGAAGGATGGGTTCCTAGACACTTGGTTGGTATTAGAGCCTCTATATTAAAGGTTTTAAGAAACGTTTCGGCCGAGAAAATTGAAAGTTCCACTGGTGAAAAGGAAGTTCTGGAAGAAGTAAGAATGGTGATAAACGAGCATCTTGAAAAACATGAGAAAACGACGGCCTCGCCGATCGAAGAAGTTTATTTCACAGAGCTCATTGTTCAGTAGGCTTTGATCTTAAATGTCTGAAAATAATGAGCCATTGCTTTCTTCAGAAGAGCTGTCTGCTATTGAGAAAATGGTCGAGGGCGGAGAGTTTGATCAGGAGGCTTATAACCTTAATCTTGATGCGCAACCATATAGCGTTTCTCGAAACGAAGAGAACCTAGGCGCAAGTTATGGTGCGTTAACGCAAATCAATGAGCGATTCCACCGTTTCTTCCGAACGCGAATGCTGACCGAACTAGACTACAACCCAAGGTTGTCGGTGGCGAGTCCTCAGCTCATGAAGTA
>CAJQGN010000249.1 GCA_905477545.1 uncultured Acidimicrobiales bacterium
TAGGACCGAAGCGGTTCTTCACCGATTTGAATCAACAGATATCGTCGCGTTCTTAGACTTTGACCAAGAACTTTTAGCACCGCGGTATCGCGCTGCTGAGCAGGCCATGGCCTTATTGGTCAAAGCCGCACGGCTTATCGGACGGCGAGAAAAAAATGGGCGCATCATTGTTCAAACTCGTATCCCTGACCATCCAGTTTTAGATGCTGCCTACCACTCTGACCCCGGACGGCTTGCACGAAGTGAACTAGAAACACGACAAATGTTGCAACAGCCGCCAATCGTAAATTGGGCGATCGTATCAGGAACTTCGGCCGCAGAGTTTATGAGTCGTATAGACAACGTTGATGGGGTGGAGACATCATCCACAACTGAAGGTACTTGGCGACTCCGATCACAAGACAGACAAAAACTACTTAATCTGCTCAAAGACACTGAGAGGCCACCCGGTCGTTTGAGAATAGAGATTGATCCGTTGAGAGCCTAAGGGCTTTTGGGCGGTATCATTACCTAGGTATGACTTTCGAAATAAGAGTCCTCGGTGACCCGGTGCTGCGTCAAACTGCGGCGACAATCGAGGAAATCGATGGCCGAATAGCTCAGATGGCTACTGATCTTGTACCTGCGATGTACCAAGCAGAAGGCATTGGCTTAGCGGCGCCACAAGTAGGAATCCAAAAAAGATTATTTGTATACGACATTGGACAGGGCCCCGAAGTCTTAATCAACCCAGAAATTTTAGAGTCACATGGCGAATGGGTATTTGAAGAAGGTTGTTTGTCCGTTCCAGGAATGTCGTTCGAAATAGTCCGACCTAAAGAGATCCATATAATCGGTCGAAACTTAGATGGAAACGAAATTTCTATTGAAGCTGACGAATTATTATCTCGTTTATTCCAACATGAGCTAGATCATCTAGACGGGGTTTTGCTCCTAGACCATCTCGAAAAGCCTGAAAGAAAAGCGGCGCTTCGCCGGTGGCGTGAGATGCGTAGCGCTATTCCTGATAGCGGAGAATTGCGTGATCCTAAATCGTTGCTTCCATGAGTGGATCTCTTCCCAAACCGCCATTACACCCTAAACGGATAGTTTTTTTCGGAACACCTGAAGATGCCGTGCCTGTGTTGAGAGAGCTCAACATTTCCGGCATCGATATTGCCTTGGTGGTAACTAGACCTGAACGTCGGAGAGGGCGCAGGGAGTTACCAACGGTAAGCGCTGTTGCTAAAGCAGCGGCCGAGTTAGAGCTAAAGGTTTCGACTGAGATTGAAGACGCGCTGACTGTAGGAGCTGACTGCGGTGTTGTTGTTGCATACGGAAGGCTCATCCCGAAAGCTGTGCTAGAGCAACTACCAATGATCAATTTACACTTTTCAATTTTACCTCGGTGGCGCGGTGCTGCACCAGTAGAGAGAGCCATCATAGCCGGCGACCTTCAAACCGGGATTTGCGTGATGGGCTTAGAAGAAGGGCTTGACACCGGACCAATTTACCGAGTGAACGAAACGCGTATAGGAGAAAAAGAGACCGCAGCATCGTTGAGGAAACGACTCAGCGAATTAGGAAGCAAAGAGTTGATAGCAGCTTTTAAGCTTGGATTAGTAAATCCCACGCCGCAATCCGGTCAAATCAGTTACGCAGAAAAAATACAAAGGTTGGACCTAGAGCTGAAGTGGATGGCCTCAGCAGAGGATCTGAATCGGATCATCAGAGTGGGAGGAGCATGGACGAAGTTTCGTGGTCATGTCTTAAAAATCCATGAGGCTCAAGTAGAGTCCGAGAGCGATCTCAAGCAAGGCGTGGTGCGCGGGGATTCAGTTGGCACCGCTACCTATAATCTAAAATATTTAGTAGTTCAGCCTGAGGGTAAAAGTCCTCTAGCAGCCAAAGACTGGCTAAATGGGGCCAGATTAGCCGCTGAAGAAATGTTCGGCGAATGAGTGAAGTACTGTCGAGCCGCCAAGTTGCGTTAGCAGCTTTGTGTGAAGTCGAAAAAGGCGGACAAGCAAATTCTGTTCTGGCAGATGCTCTCAACAGAGTCGATGAGGAATTAAGTTCTAGAGACAAAAATTTTGTAACCGAACTGGTTCAAGGAACAATTCGTATGAGGCGCGCCTTGGATCATCTATGGGCGCCATTTGTCAAGCGAGAACTTGATGTTGAGGTGAAAGTGGCTGTGCGTCTCGGGGTGTATCAGCTCGTTTTTCTTGGGACGCCTCCTCATGCCGCATTAAACGCGACAGTAGATATTGTGCCGAGACGTGTGAAGGGTTTAGTTAACGCCGTCTTAAGACGTGTTTCAGAAACCCAAACAAACTTTCCTACAGGTGCAGTGAAAAATAGTTATCCAGATTGGATTTGGAACTGGGCAGAAAAAGAATGGGGACTGGACGGTCAAGCAGCTCTTATCGCGATGAATAGCGCTGAGCGTCCCGAGAAAAGACTCGATGGATACATCCAAGGTAGTGCATCGAGATGGGTCTGTTCAGAAGTAGATGCTGCTTCTCCCAACGGTGGGCTGCTTCTAGATGTCTGTGCGGCTCCGGGTGGGAAAACGACTGGTCTCGGCCATCAATGGGACATAGTTGTAGGGGCGGATCATTCTGCCCTTAGGGCGAGCGTTCTAGCCGAATTGCAGCACCGATTGAATCCTCCCAGGCGAGCCGTGCAAGCAGACGCAAGATTCCCACCGTTTAGACCTCAGTGCGCTGATGCTGTGCTCGTTGATGCACCATGCACTGGACTTGGCGCTATGGGAAGAAGAAGCGATGCCCGTTGGCATATTGGGAAAGGAGCGATAGAACGCCTTGCTGAGCAGCAGTTAAGAATACTCAACGCGTCTTGCCAGCTTCTCAAACCCGGCGGAATTCTGACTTATAGCGTTTGCACTTTTACCAAAAAAGAAACTATCGGTGTATCGGAAGATTTCGCGTCGCAGAATACAAATATGGAACCAGTTGCTCTAGACAGTCAGCGATGGCGCCATCTGGGAACAGGCGGAATTGTTCTCCCGCAAGACTATGGGACAGACGGAATGGCGATATTTCAGTGGAGACTGGCTTAGGTTTTTCGTTACCGAGCGCCAGTCTTTGTTGCTATTACTCAAGGAAGCTGGCCGAATTACCGTGTGGACAGCAGTGACCAAGCCATCGGTAAGCAGCGTTTGCTCGAACAATAAAGGTAATCGGTGTCGTGACTCTGCTATCGAATGTCGCAATGATTATGGGGCTTATAGAAGGCAATCGTATTTGGCCAGGGCTTCAGACTGAGAGAAATATAACGGACTAAAATTTTTTAAACTATTAGTCTTCTGAAAGATCTTGCATGAGTGAGCGCTCGTGAGCGATTCCGATCTATTGTCTGATGATGCGAATCGGCTTGATATCTGACACTCACATTCCAGAGGCGATGCCTGAACTGTGGCCGCATGTGTATACAGCTTTCGACGGTTGCGAAGCGATTCTGCATGCCGGGGATATTTACGATACAGACGTAATCGACCGTTTAATGACGGTTGCCCCGACTTGGGGAGCGCGTGGTAACGGAGATGACGGTTCTTCAGGTCGTGACATTCAACCGGATCATGCATCTCTTGCTCCATCGTGGGTCAAGGAGTTTGGTGGGCTGAAGGTCGGTTTAACTCACCACATGCCAATCCCGGAACTCAAAAATTATGGAGTCCAAGACGCAATAAATCGTCATTTTGATGGGGCGGAGCTCGATGTTGTGGTTTACGGAGATACCCATGTTGAGCACATTACGACAATAGGTGGCGTACTTTGTGTGAATCCCGGGTCGCCCACATTTCCCCATAATCTACAGGTCCAATACGGGACTATTGGTTTTCTAGAAATCAATAATGGTTCTGTAGACGCCAGCATATGGAGACTAAACGAAACTGGGATAGAATCTTTCGATTGGGATACCTGGGGTCGGCCTTGGTGAATGCTCACCGGATCGAGCGAACGCATTTAAAGCGATTAATAGGAGAAGATAACAATGACGGATAAAAATGAATGGCTGAATGCGACGATAGAAGAAGCAATTGATCCCGCAGAGGTGATTGTTGATCCGCATCACCATTTATGGGATTTCCCAACTGGGACCTATTTAGTGCCAGAATTACACGAAGATACAGGTGCAGGGCACAACGTAGTTCAGACAGTATTTGTTGAATGCGGGTCGGCTTACTTTGAAGATGGACCCGAGGAAATGAAACCAGTCGGTGAAACAGCATTTGTATTGCGTCAGGCACTGGAGTCAGAGACTAGAGGCGGCGCCGTTATCAGTGGAATCGTAAGCTTCGCAGACATGACACTGGGAGAAAAGGTTGAGGACGTGCTAGAAGCGCACGACGTAGCCGGTGGTGGACGGTTCCGCGGCATTAGGCATGCAGCCGCTTGGGACGCGAGTTCGGCTATACGCGAATCACACACTAAACCACCTGAAGGACTACTTCGACAGGACAACTTTCGCGAAGGTTTTAAAAAATTAGGAGAAATGGGGTTTAGTTTTGATGCATGGATGTTCCACCCGCAATTAACAGATCTAGTAGACCTCGTAGCTGAATTGCCTGGTACTCCTGTGGTACTAGACCATTTAGGAGGCCCTTTGGGTATTGGTCCATACGCAGACAATCGCGATGAAGTCCGAAAGATATTGCGACCGGCGCTGGAAACGTTGGCGCGTCACGAGCAGGTCGTGGTCAAGGTAGGTGGAATAGGTATGAGCATCTATGGGCTTGGCTTAAACCGTTTGCCTGAAGCTCCAACGTCTGAACATGTAGCGAGTCTCTGGAGCGAAGATATAAGGCACTGTGTAGAAACCTTCGGGCCCGAAAGATGCATGTTCGAAAGTAATTTTCCTGTTGACAAACAAGGATGTTCCTACACGGTTTTATTCAATGCGTTTCAACGTATTGCCGATGAAGCTGGGTGGAGTCCTTCGGAGAGAGCTGAATTATTCTCTGGAACAGCGCGTCGTTTCTACCGGTTAGAAAATTGACCTCGTATCTGCGTCTTTGTTGTCTAGCCCAATATTAGGCCCTACAGCACGGTGTTCGACAGCTTCGAGCCTTTAGGGTCGATTAATGCTGACGTATCTGTGATGTAATTTTTCACTCATTTACAGCATCCAAAACGACTTATTCGTGCAGAGCATGCAAATTGGTCTTGAACAAAGAATGCAGATTATGGGACCTAGAGCTAAAAGACCCAAACAGTTTTAAAGATGGAACGTTTATGGGTTTTGTCGGCCTGCCTAAGCCAAGTAGAAAAGCGCCTTTCGCTTCATAAATCGAAATTGCATGGAGGCTCGCCGGAACACATTGGGTTTTGGGATACTCGCACCGGGGAGAATAGTCTCAAATCGATGACCGTTGAACGTAAAATCGTCGGCAATAATGAAGCGGTTAGGCATGTTTTGTGAGGCCAGCGAAGATTTTGGCTACCCGCTAATTGAGCCCAGAGACGCGTCGGGTCGTCACGCTCCTTATCGGATCAATCTGAAGAATGTGCTACTAAAAGCCGCAGCTCATTGGCCCGCTTAAGACAGGCCCATCGGTGAGAGTTCCAGCTGTTCCCACTGAGCTTGATCATGTCCAAACAGAAGTCGACAGCCGTCGATGTCTTGTAACGATTTAAGGTGACGCATAGAAGATAATTGCATTTCGTGATCGAACCCAAATGGCGGTAGCAGCATTTTTTCGAGTACCTCTTGCCAATAGACACAGTCACCAGTAAGAACTATTGGGCCGCTCTCTAAATTCACTCGTAGCGACTGATGTCCTGCCGTGTGACCAGGCGTGGGTATACAAAGAACTGACCCATCGGAAAAGACATCGTGTAGCCCTTCAACCTGTAACACATCATGGCCTAGGTCGAAGTCCGCAGGGTTATATACTTCGTGTTCTATGAGTTTGGGGTGGTGAGCTGACTCCCACTCTGCGCGTTGAACGATTATTTGTGCGTTAGGTATAAGCCCAGTTCCTCCGCAGTGATCAAAATGGAGGTGGCTAAATACAATCTTGTCAACTGATAATGAGTCGATCTGGATGTTTGCTAATCGAGATGAGACAGTGTCTTCAGAATTAAACGTTGATTCAAATTGTCGGGCCATCAAAGGATATCGTGCCGCCACGCCGCCAACTAAATCTTGGTGGAGTCCTGTATCGAAAAGAAGAGTTTGCCCACTTGGGTGTATCACTAACCAGCTGGGGATCGGAAGATTAACGTTACCGGTTAGACCGGCGACCACAGAGGACGCAGAAGTGGAAAGCCATCCGCATTCGAGAGGGACAAGACGGAGCTTCGACATATTCTCGACGGTAGTTGCTATTTGTTCAGAATGTCCAACGGTTAGTTAATCTCTCTAACAATCCCAGAGATGATATCCAGGTATATGCATCAGGGATGAAGGTCTTTAGTCGAGCCAACTCGCTGAAACTGATATTGGATTCACTAATTCCGGATGCAGCATCTGTATGGGAAATTTTTGAACGTCAAAGTGACTTATTGTTATAGATCGCTTCTGCTTCGCAGATGGTTAGGGAACTCTGCGTCCCGTCTATCGCTACTTGCCACGAATGCTTCGCCCATATCATCCATGTCAAACATGGCTGCATTCCATGTGGCTATGTACTCGAGGCCGTCAGCTACTGAATGATCGCGGCTGAAGTTCATGCTTTGCTTGGTTCCCCAAATAGCCATCGGGCTTTTGCTTGCAATCTCTCTAGCTACCTCGTTAACGGCAGCAAGAAGCTCCTCATGGGTTTCATAGACTTCGTTAATGAAACCGCGATCTTTGCCTTCAGCAGCGTTCATCTTCCGACCGGTGTAAGCAAGTTCTCTTACCACACCTTCGGGCACTAACTTTGGCATTCTTTGGAGAGTGCCAACGTCGGCAGTCATCCCAATATTGATTTCTGCAATGCAAAAATAAGCGTCACTGGTGGCGTAACGAAGATCAGCTGCTGAAATCATGTCGATGCCGCCTCCAACGCATGCGCCCTGGATAGCGACCAGAACCGGTAGCCTGCTTTCTTCCATGCAGCTAAAACTCCGCTGTAACCGCAACGCGGTTGATCTGAAGCTGGCACGCGTACGGCTCGGGAACTTTGAAGATTCCATGTTGATAGCACTATCGCCGGCGAAGGCCGAGAGGTCCATACCTGAGCAAAAATGGCGACCTTCTGCCGAGATCACTATGACTCGAGCCTCTCCTTGATCTGAGAGATCGTTAATGATTTCTGGTAATTCTTTCCAAAATTCTGGAATCATCGAGTTCGCTTTTTCAGGCCGAATCATTCGAACCTGTGCGACCATGTCGGTGATTTCTACGTCAAAACATTTATAATTCACGCCCCTACAATACGCTCTCTTTAATTATTAAGCTAACGCTTTGAAGGTTTTATCTAGGCAGAGAGTGCTACGCCGATTGAAAGAGCTACCAATGAAGCGCCGAGTGTCATAACGGCACTGACTGCAGCAACCGCCGGGTTTTTAGTATTTTGATGTATCAATGCTGCGCCTCCTGCAAGGAGAACTAAAAGCATCTTAATTCCCAGCAAGGCCTGCCATCCTGTTGTCGTCGATGAAGAGCTGATAGCTGTCAGATTCCATATTCCTGTAAAAACTGCTAACCCAAAGAACGGCCATGCTACTCGTGCGAATCCGCGGGAAATAGCGGATAGGGCTTCCGGGTTAGTTTTCCTTACCATCGGAATAATCGCGCTCATAACAATTTGACCACCAAGCCAAACTGAGACGGACAAAACATGAAGAATGATACGAAAATCTTCGCCGTTGATTCTTGCATTACGCATTGTTGCCTCCAACAACTAAAAGCCTGTGGCTCTGATCATCAAGTCACTTGAAGCAGGTCAGGTAACTTTTTGTCTTTTTACGGGTTAAGAAGATCGGCCATATTGTGCTCAAAAAATTTATCGAGAACCTCTTCGCTCATGCCATGTAGAGACGATTCGAATCGGCCAAGGGGGTTTCGTCCACCCTCTATATGAGGGTAGTCCGATGAAAAAAGATACAGATCGGCATTCGATTCCCTGATCATTGCCCCGACATCTTCAAAGGGATATGGCGTAAACGCCATTTGTCGTCGTATCTGTTCCGAAGGTGGCTCATTCAGAGAGGCCAAATCAGGTTCAGATTTTTTCCATATTTCAGCAATTAGATCTAACCGCCGTAGAAGAGCCGGAACCCAACCAGCCCCTAATTCTATTACACCGCCACGAAGAGTTGGGTGACGCTGCAACACTCCATCGAGAACCAGGCTGCCAACGAAAGTTTCCGCCGCTTGATGGAGAGCAATCATGTCCTTACCTCGAACATTTTCACCACCGCCTAACCAATCTGTTGGTTCCGGTCGACCAGTGTTCATCCAATCAGGTTCTATTTGTAGAGGATCGCCGCCAACGTGAACAACAAAAGGTACTTTCGCTTTGGCCATCAGAGCCCAAACAGGATCTAAATCAGTGTGGCCTGGAGAGCGGCCACCTGCGGGACGATGAGGAACCCACATTGCCCCTAAGCCCATGTCCAACGCAGCTTTCATCTCCGAGATTGCTCTATCTGGATCATCGAGTGGTAAAAGCGCAACTCCTATAAGCCGTTCATCGTCTGCGCAAAATTCAGCCATAGCTCTGTTGTGGGCTCGTGTTGCACCATAACGGAGTTCCGCATCTGCGGTCGGATCAAAGGCGATTCCTGCACTAAAGGTCGAGAAAACAAGTTGTTGATTAAAGCCGAGCATGTTTAGAGCTGTTGTCCGCTCCGTTTTGTTGAACGCTCCTAATGCAAAATACCCCTTTGGTCCTGATAGTAAGTTATCGCCGAGCGCTACTAGCTCAGCCACTTTTTCTGGAGAATGACCTCCCGAGTGCGCTGCTTCTTTCCATGATTCGCTACTGCGGCCACCACCATCAAAGTTAATTTCAGGCAAGCGCTTCTTAAGTTCAGTGTCTGCGTGTGCCGTTAAAAAATCTGGTAATTCCATCAAGTGGCTATCGGCGTCGAAGTAACGTCTCTGCTTCGCATCGGTCATGGCGAAATACTAGCAAGTATCTAATGAGCCAGATGAGCTTGACACAGCTAAAAAGTAGTTTGGGTGAAACCCAAGCAAAGTAGATACTAAGGGTGGCTGGTCTGAATATCTGCGACTTACCGTAATAGCGTTCGCGCAGGTCCTACGCTACGGATTCTTCAGACCGACAAAGTTAACTCATTTGCCTTTGGTGTCAACACTCGACCGAGTTTCAGGTCTTTCATTGGTTTCGACCAGTTCCTGACAACAGAATTAAGCCTGCTGTCTGTATCTGCAAAATTGCACTGCTTGCTAGGAGAAACCATGACCGGGAGAGGGCAGAGGTGGCTGCGGAAACGTCTGATATTTCAAAATTCGCTAGGTGCGCCTGTGTATAGCGCAGCTAGTTACGCCAAGGCTTGGCTGTAGAGCCCGTGGAGCTTACGTTTGAGTACTGTGGCGGTTGTGTTTTGAGGAATTTCCTCAACGAAAAGTACT
>CAJQGN010000250.1 GCA_905477545.1 uncultured Acidimicrobiales bacterium
CACTTCGCTGGGCTCAGGACTAAAAACTTTCTTTGCTATATCAATTTGGACTGGGTGCAGACTCCAAGCCCCCACGCAACCTAACAAATACGCATTCCTGAACTGGTCCTCACAAGCCAAAACATCTGCTATATCGCCGAAAGGCCCGTAAAAGGGCAGGATCCCATAAGAACCACATGCATCTACCATTCGGGAAATTGTGTAGTGCCATAAGTCTTGCTGGAAAGTGAAGCGGTCTCGATCTTCTACACCATCTGCTGGGTCTTGACGAACCAAGTAACCCGGATGCCCACCACCAACGCGTGTTGTTTTCATTCTTCTATCTGCCGCTAAATCAGCGGGGCCCAGAGAAAGCCCTTGCATCCTGGGGCTAGCTCCGCAAATTTCTTCCACGTTCGCCACTCCTCGCGCCGTCTCAAGGATCGCATGAATAAGAATTGGCCGACTTAACGAAGCTTTCGCTTCGAGCTGCGCCAACAGCTGGTCCACATAGTGAATATCTTCAGCGCCCTCGACTTTCGGCACCATGATGACATCTAATTTTTCCCCTATTTCGCTGACCAAGGAAAACACGTCATCAATAAACCATGGAGAGTCTAGGCTGTTGACTCTCGTCCACAATTGAGTCTCACCATTTATCCAGTCTCGCCCAACCTCTACCAATCCATTTCTAGCTGCTTCTTTGTTTTCCGCAGCTACGGCATCTTCCAGATTTCCGAGCAATATGTCTACGCTAGGAGCGATTGCCGAGATTTTACTTCTCATTTTTTCATTGGACGGATCAAAAAAATGAATCATCCTGGAAGGCCGGACCGGTACTTCCCTTATAGGAGCAGGCGCCCCTAAAGCTAGCGGGGCGAAAAAGTCTTTGGGACTGCGCATTATGGACCTCCAGAATCATTTACCGAGGAGACCGTAGCGACCAAAGCACGTTGGCGCCAACTCAGATAGATTTTATCTAAAGTACTCTCTCAACGAGGATCAACCTACTGATCCCTCCATCTGAAGCTCGATCAGACGACTCCACTCTACGGCATACTCCATCGGCAGAGTTCGCGTTACTGGCTCTATAAAACCATTTACTACCATTCCCATAGCTTGCTCTTCTGACAGCCCTCTACTCATTAGATAAAATAGTTGATCATCGGCAACTCGAGATACGGTCGCCTCGTGTCCTATCTCTGCGCTTCTTGAACCGATTTCTTGGTACGGGTAGGTGTCGGACCGACTTTCTTGATCCAACAGCAAAGCGTCACATTGAACATGACTTTTGCAATTTTCCATTCCTTCTTCAACACGTACCAAGCCTCTGTAGGTTGTTCTTCCACCATCTTTCGAAATGGATTTAGATACAATCTTCGAGGTAGTTTCAGGTGCAGCATGCACCATTTTAGCTCCCGCGTCTTGGTGCTGTCCGTTTCCAGCATAAGCAACCGATAACACCTCACCGGAAGCTTTAGGGCCCATTAGGTAGACTGCTGGATACTTCATGGTCAAACGAGAACCAATGTTTCCGTCGATCCACTCAACGTGCGCTTCTTCATAAGCAGCAGCTCGCTTAGTTACTAGATTGAAAACGTTAGAGGACCAATTCTGAATAGTGGTGTAAGTGATTCGAGCTCCAGACAAAGCGCAAAGTTCAACTACCGCAGAGTGAAGAGAGTCTGAGCTGTACACAGGAGCAGAACAACCTTCGATGTAGTGCACTGATGAGCCTTCATCCGCGATAATCAAGGTACGTTCAAACTGGCCCATGTTTTCAGTATTTATTCTGAAGTACGCCTGCAGAGGCATTTCTACTTCCACCCCAGGCGGCACATAGATAAATGAGCCACCAGACCACACAGCCGAGTTTAAAGCCGAAAATTTGTTATCTCCGGGCGGAATAATTGAAGCGAAATACTTTTGCACGACTTCTGGATGCTCTTTTACAGCCGTGTCCATGTCAGTGAATATCACGCCCTGAGCCTCAAGATCTTCACGATTACGGTGGTAAACCACTTCTGACTCATACTGAGCAGTAACACCTGCTAGATACTTTCGCTCAGCTTCCGGAATCCCAAGCTTTTCGTATGTGTCTTTAATCGAGTCCGGAAGTTCTTCCCAAGCGTCCACTTGTTGATCCGTAGGTTTTATGTAGTAATAAATATCATCAAAAAAAATCTCTGAAGTATCGCCGCCCCAATTAGGCATAGGCTTTTTCTTGTATATGTCGTACGAACGAAGCCTAAAATCAAGCATCCAGTCCGGTTCTTTTTTCATCATCGACATTTCTCGAATGATGTCTGCGCTGAGCCCACGCTGAGGTTTGTAGACATAATCTTCTTTATCGCTCCAGCCCAACTTGTATTTGCCGAGGTCAACGGCCACTTTGGCGTCAATATCACTCATAAAACACTCCTTGGCTAGATGTAGGCTTCACCTAAAGGATAGTCGGACTAAGCACCCAGAGCGACGTCTATCTACTTATAAGGTTAGTTGTTCCGAGGTCGTGCCGGTCAGATGCACATATCCGGGTACATCCCCATGAGGTGTATCCAAGTAAACTTTGGCTTCTGGGGGTTGAGCAAACCTCCCGTGGCTCCAACGAATTTCTATGTGACCATCTACCGCTACATCAGTTGATGACAAGTGATCTTTCACCGTTCCTCGCCAATTAACCGTTGGTTGTCCGGCATCTCCCGCCCATATTTCCATATCTCTGAATTCAAAACGTCGGCGCCAATCCCATGGAGTGGTTACTCGCAATCGAATTGAGCGAGAGCGCGATGACCCTAAAACGAAATATGGGGCAGAGCCGATCCTCAACATTCGCCATAGCATTGCTTCTTTTTGTCGCTTCGACCGCAACGATTGTCTCCAAACTTCAGATGTGCCTCTCCCTACTGCTCCAACGAGTTGGCTATACGCATCCGAGCATTCTTGGCTCCAGTCTCGATTCGCAAGACCCGTTTTTAATTCATCTCTGTGGTGTCGAGCAAGATCTCCCACGAACGGCGGCAGAAATTCTTTTAGCCCGAGTTCCTTGCGCACAATGTCATACAGCGCCTGGTGTTCTTTCGGCGCAACGTGATCATACCAGTCACGAATGTCCGTGTTTGTGCCAAAAAGACTTGAAGCAGAAGCGTTCAAT
Source organism: uncultured Acidimicrobiales bacterium (assembly GCA_905477545.1). GTDB lineage: Bacteria > Actinomycetota > Acidimicrobiia > Acidimicrobiales > Poriferisodalaceae > UBA9040. The sequence continues at coordinate 3,134 of CAJQGN010000250.1, forward strand.
AAAATTTTCGATGCGTATTTACAAGATACTAGGTAGACGTGATCAACTCGAAGGTCCACTGGCAGTTGGTCTTGTCCGGGACTCCGGTGACTACCTTTCCATTCGATAATTAATGGAGGGCGGCCCCGGAGCCCATCTTGTGCGGCCATGAAAACCTGGCCGTTACGATATGCACCCGCAAAATCAATTCGAAATTGTGGTTGATCAGCGCTCTCGACAAATCGTTGCCAAGTTACCGCGTCTACTTCCGTTAACGCTTTCGGTTTTCTTTCTAGAGCTTGCATCGGAGAAGGAAATCCCAGCATCCCGACAGCGGTTGCTAGTTCGGTTACTTCTGTCCGCCGAGATGCCATAAACTAAGAGATTAAATAGGGTGCTAGTCTCTGCCAGCCTTCAACCACCTGGTCCGGAGTATCCTCTAGGACTTGGATGCATACGTGGTCTGCTCCAGCCCTGAAGTGCTCATCAACTCTTGTCTTGATTGTTTCCGAAGAGCCCCACGCCACTATTGCATCCACAACTTTGTCTGACATGTTTTCGATCTCGTCTCGTTCATAGCCCAAACGGACAAGATTGTTAGCGTAATTCGGCAGACCACAATATCGTTCCATATGCTTTCGGGCTATTGCACGAGCAACGTGAGGGTCTTCTTCAAGCACCACCATTTGCTCGGGATAGAGTGCAGCGTCAGGTCCCATGGTTTGACGAGCCATTGCGGTATGTTCCGGTGGAACGAAGTAAGGGTGGGCCCCACCAGTATCGGTAGCCGCGAGTTGCAACATTTTGGGACCTAATGCCGCCAAGACTATTTCTGGTAACTCTTCAGGACCAACCGCTAAAAATTTAGCTTTACCCATCAGCTCCAAATAAGAGGACATAAAACTTAAAGGCTTCGAGTAATCATGCTTTCGCACCCATTCAACTAGATGGTGGTGGCTAACTCCGAGCCCCAAAAGAAAACGGGCAGGAAACGCTTCTTCGATTGAGCGGAGGGTATTGGCCATTGTCATGGCATCTCGGGCATAGATGTTTGCTATTCCTGTAGCTAGGACAAGTGACTCGGTGCCACCCAACATTCGACAGGCCGTAACGAACGGGTCTCGACCTACTGCCTCGGGGATCCAAACGGCTCCATAGCCGAGAGCTTGCGCTTCCTGGCAGTACTCAATCGCAGCTGCCGATGAAACCTGATCTAAAATATTTGTCCAGATTCCAATTTTCCCAAGTTCAGGTCGCCTCAATGCCATGTCGCAAATTTAGGCCTTTGTTTCTCCGCTTACTCTTCGATCACTAACAGTTTTAAATATTTTCAGCCAACGCGACGTAACTGTTTGCGAAAGATTTCGCCTCGTTCAACATAATGAGAAACGCCATGAAGGATCAATGGGGCGGTATCGACTTCTTCACGAATTTTTGCTGGCATCCCAAGCGCCATGGTTCCCGCAGGAACTCTCATTTTCCCAGGGACCACCGCTCCTGCTCCAACAAGGGCTCGGCTTTCGACAACTGCGTCATGAAGAACAATAGAGCCAGTTCCGATCAGAGCTTCATCGTCAACGCGACAACCCTCAAGATGTGCCAGGTGCCCTATCGTGCATCGTTTTCCGACTATCGTGGGAAACTGCGCCGTTACGTGGAGCACAGCATTATCTTGCACTGATGTTTCCTCCCCAATAACAATGTCATTATCATCGGCTCTCAGCACTGCCCCTGACCAAATCGTCGCGCCAGCGCCGATTTTCACTCTCCCAATAATCACAGCTTCTGGCATAACGAAGGCTGACGAATGTATCGATGGTTCTTGATCACCAAGAGCATAAATGGGCATTTGAGCACCTTAAATAATAAACGATATTGGACAACTATTGTAACTTAGCCTGGCTTTGCGCCTCAACAGGTAGCGTTTACAGAGTGATAGCGCCGGAAAACCCAGCACCAATAGCTCCACTCAAACCACACGTACGAACAG
>CAJQGN010000251.1 GCA_905477545.1 uncultured Acidimicrobiales bacterium
GTAAAATTTAATGTAACTGAAGAGCCAATCGCATGGAGTACCGAAAAGCCACTCCAATTCTGAGGCAAGGTTACGGTCGGCCGGCACCAGGGACCTCCTCTTGCACAGTTTCTATCCTTCCGTCTAACCGTGCAGCAAGTCCGTTAGCTTTAGAGGTAGGCGCGGTAACCACAAATAAAGTACGCCGATCTGGCCCGCCAAGCATGCAGGCGAAGCAATTAAGTTCTAATTCCACAACGTCAGTTACCTCGCCGCCCTCTAACACTCTGAAACACGTTCCGTTTACAGGATCAGCCACCCACACAGCCCCTTGTGCATCGAGGCAAATTCCATCTGGAACACGCTTACCAAGATCAGCAAATTCTCGACGAGCAGTCAACGATCCATCTTTTTCAATATCAAAAGCCGTCAGTCGACTACCATAAGATTCAGCGACTATAAGCCGGCGCCCCGTTGGATCAATCACAGTGCCATTCGGGAAATCGAAGCCGCTCGGCCCAGCTACTACTCTGCCATCAGGGTAAACAATCGCCAGGCTTGCTCGGGCGTAATCTTCACCTTCGTCGAATCCAAAATTTCCTACATAGGCAGTGCCATCTGATGACACAACCATATCGTTACATGGTCCCGTAGCTATCTCGGAAAGATCAGCATAGGGATGAACTTGGCCATCAGATGAGATCCGCTTTAAACTTCGATCAAGCATTGAGACAAAAACCAGATCACCCGTCGGCAACCAACCCAAGCCGGAAGGCTGAGTAGGAACTTCTAAAATCAGTTCTTCTTCGCCCGCTAAATCGACCGTAAATATTCCGTGTCGATAGAAGTCAGAGAACCAAAGCTTCCCATCGTACCACCGCGGACTCTCGCCAAATGCCAGTCCTGTTAACAAAACTTCACTCTTCATTTCAGCCACTCCCTCATCTACTTCACGGGAGTGACGCTAGCGTTCGTAGCGTGACCGAGCCCAACAATTTAGAAGCAAGATTAAAAATTGAAATTCCACAGCATGAAATTGACAACATCTCCGGAAAACTTTGGGAGCTTGGAACGACTGGCATTGAGGAACAAACTGGCGCTAACGAGATTTTACTTCTAGCAGGGTTCAGGTCAGTTGAAGAGGCTACCAAAGCAGCAGATGTCCTCGTATATCCTGCGACTCTTGAAGAGTTTTCTTCACGAGAATACTTAGACCTTTGGCGAGACCATGCAATCGTTTACCATGTCGGCAGTCGATTAGTTATTCGCCCTCCTTGGTTGCCTTACGAAGCTAAAGCCAATGAGTTGGTTATTCATATTGAGCCAGGCCATGCATTTGGCTCTGGCAGCCACCCGTCGACTCAACTCGCGCTCGAGCATCTTGAAATAACCTTAGAAGGAAATGAATCAGTTCTAGATGTTGGCTGCGGAAGCGGGATTCTAAGCGTCACATCAGCGCGATTAGGCGCAGTCCGAGTGCTCGGAATCGACATCGACCGTAAGTCTCTTATTTTGACAAAGCAGAATGCGGAAGCTAACGGCGTCAGCGAATTTGTATTCTCTTCCTCATCTTCTATAGAAGAAATTCAAGAAAGCTTTGACGTGGTAGTCGCAAATATTCTGCCACATGTTCTCACTGGAATTGCAAACCAATTAATTTCAAAAATTAAGCCTGAAGGACAATTGATTTTATCGGGACTTCTAGAACACCAAATCGAGTCGGTAACCGAAGCTTTCTATCCACTCCGACTATTCACCACCAAACTAATTTCTGATAACCAACAGCTATGGGCCGGAATAACTTTAGGTCACTAGTGTGAAAGATCTCAGTTAACAACAACCATCTGTTTTTGGATGGGTCCGACGTGCAGATGACCCACACGTTCTATTTCACCAGACAATGCAACATTCGATAGCACCGGCACTACTGCACTGAAGAATGAACGAAGTTCCCAGCGAGCTAAATGAGTACCTAAACAAAAATGAGCACCATGACCAAATGCGACATGGTCATTTGGGAATCGCTGCACGTCGAAATTGTATGGATCCACAAACTGACTGCTATCGCGATTAGCTGACGCATGCCAAATACCCACATGCTCGCCCTTCTTGATTATCTGACCACCTATTTCAGTGTCCCTTGCGCAAACACGAGCAAACTGAATTACGGGTGAGCTCCATCGAAGGATTTCTTCGACAGCATGATCAAGAACTTCTCTATCATCAATATTTTCTATCAAAAATGCAAGCTCCTTCGGATGCTGCAACAAAGCAATCATTCCCCCGGTTGCAGCATTTCTCGTTGTTTCATTACCGGCTGCAATTAAAACCTTTATATACCCGAGTAACTGCTGAGCCGTTAACGGCTCTCCTTTTACTTCAGATCTTAGAAGAATCGATATCAGATCTGGCCCACTAGCTCCTTGTGCTCGACGGCTTTTTATTTGATCAAATATCCACTCCTCGAACTCAAGAAACATTCGTCGCCGCATTTGTTTCTTCGTCTCATCAGGCCTAGCGAAGTCCATAAGATTTGGATCATCGAACATGACAGCTGTCCATTTATGAACTGAAGACCAATCATCAGCGGATGCTCCCATCATCTCGCAAATCGCAGCTAGAGGAAGCTTCACTGAAAGATCTTCAACAAGATCAGCTTCCCCATCGGAAGAGAGACGATCTTTAAATTCTTGGACAAAGTGACCAGCATGGTGGCGTAGCGATTCTTCGCGTGCTCGCATTGCTTTTGGCGTAAACTCTGGAGATACAAGCCTTCTCATATCCCAATGATCTGGCTTATCTGTATATATAAAGTCAGGTGGCTCATCAGGGTCCCACCCCCGGTTTAACATCCGATCGCGGTACCCTTGCCAAAAACGTTCGTCGCGATCTTTAAGATCAAGTCGCAACCGGCCGCCTCCATTTACGAAATTATTATTATCTCCTGAGACTCGTCTCACATCTGCGTAGCAGGTAATTGACCAAAATGGCTTGATTCCATCCCGTTCGTACCAATAAACCGGAGCGTGCTCTCTGAACATGTCCCATTCTTGCCATGGATAACCCTCTTTTTTGTAGCGATCAAGATCATGGATTACTAGTGCATCAAGATTCATAGATAATTATCTCCCCGGGATAATTTTAGCCCGATTAAACATCTTGTGCTCAATGGGTTCTATTGTTTGCGCCATGAACAAACTTCCCACGATCTGGTTTGATCGACCATTAGCCGAGAATATGAGGGACTTAGTGCATGAGAGAGCACATGCGATATGGCCCATATCGCATGACTTACTCGAGGGAATCGACAAGGCTGACGGAATCGTAGCAGGAGCCTCTATCAGATATGACCGAAATATTTATGAGAAGACCCCAAACTTAAAAGTGATAGCACGAGCAGGCATTGGCTTCGATAATCTCGATCTTGATGATGCCATTCAGTTTGGAATCATATGTTGCAACACTCCAGATGGTCCTACAATTTCAACAGCGGAACAAGCTATGGCGCTGATTTTTGCTATTACAAAAAGTATTAAAACGAGCGAGAATAAACTTAATCGCGGAGAAGGTAACTATTGGGCTACTCATATTGCCTTAGAGCTCCACAACAGCAAACTTGCACTAGTTGGACTAGGACGTATAGCTAGTCACGTCGCCGGTATCGCTAAAAGCATAGGTATGCAAGTGGTGGCTTACGACCCTTTTGCACCAGCTGAACGCTTTAAGGAAATACAAGTAGAACGAGCTGAAACACTAGAACAAGCTGTCGCGGAAGCAGATGTAATATCCATTCATGCACCTTTGAGCACCGATACCTACCATTTAGTCGGAACAAAACTAATTAGCTCGATGAAAGATGGGGTTTATATAATCAACACAGCTCGCGGAGCTTTAGTTGATGCGAACGCATTGCTGCACGGCCTAGATAACGGCAAAATTCGCGGAGTTGCGGTAGACGTGACCGACCCCGAGCCGCTTCCGGTCGGACACCCTATGCTCAGTCGAGATGACGTAATTATCACACCTCACGTTGCATCAGCTACATCAGCAGGCGGAAGAAGAATTTTCTCCATGGCAATTGAAGAGGTCTTAACAGCCCTATCTAACGAACGTCCTCGTCACATTCTCAACCCTTCGGTATGGCCAGGCAGAAACGCTTAATTCCACTCGTTGTATCTGCTCAGCCACCGATAACTATCTTTCGGTACACCATCTTCATAGAGCAAGCCTCGCCTGTCATATCCATCTTCAAGACCAGGACGCAAATGTCTTTTTGAGGGAACATCTTTTAGGATTCCGATTGTCACACCGGCTGATGATTGAAGCTCTGAGTCTCGCTCCAGAAAGGAGCGCAGCAATGCCGTCTGGCTCTCTTCAGTTCCTGAAATTGTTTGGCTCCCCGAGAGCCTAAAAGAGCTGCGGTCCCCTCAAACACGAGTAGCTTAGGGAAAATTTTGTGTCTATAGGAACGGCTGACCGATAAAAGTTAAGCAGAGGAATCAAGTCATCGGTTATTTCTGCCCATAATGCTCCAGGACCGTTCACACAACCAATTGGTCCGTGACCGTTACACCAAACTTCTACAGATTTATCGGCTCCAGCAAGGTATGCGAAAACACGCCTACCAACTAACCGGTTGTAGCTAAAAACTCTACTGAACCATGCCGGTCCTTCGTAATGAAACCATTCTGGTCGTCGATAATTCCAATCTCCTGGAACTGACACTTTCTTTGAACTATCAAAAGTATCCATGTTTAAATCTGATATTGCCGGAACAGAATCAGGGTCTGGCGCAAACGCCCATTGCCCGTCAAGCGACAATCGTTCACGTAAAGCAATGTTTGAAAGCGTCAGGCTTGGAAGAAGAAGTGATGGCGTAGCGTTCGTGAGCCTAGGCTTCTATTCATGACTCAATGGTCCAACTGGTCAGGAAAAATTACTTCGTCTCCGAGACGGATAGTTCAAGTAGCAACAACTGAAGCAATTCGAGCTGAACTTATTTTGGCTTCGCAGTCCGATTACGTAGTCAGAACCCTCGGCACAGGACACTCCCATTATCGACTGATTCCAACTAGCGGCGTCATCCTTGACACGCGACCGCTATCCGGTTTGGTGTCCGTAGACAAGAGAGAAATGACCGCTACTTTCCGCGGCGGAACCAAAATTCATGCCTGCGGTAGGCCGCTATATGATCATGGACTAGCTCTTATAAACCAAGGCGACATCGACAACCAGACGATTGCAGGTGCGATAGCGACCGGCACCCATGGAACCGGCACGAATCTCGGAAGCATCACAAGCTGCGTCACAGCATTAAAAATCATTCTTGTTGATGGTTCTGAAGTAGAATGCAACGCGTCGAGAGAACCAGACTTATTCCAGGCAGCACGACTTTCGCTCGGAGCCATCGGAATCGTGACTGAAGTAACTGTGCGGGTACGTGAGGCGTATAGGCTCGAGGAGAAAAAAACTTTAACGCCGCTCGATGATGTCATGGAAAACATCGACTATCTCACCTCTAATTCTCGACATTTTGAATATTTTTGGTATCCAGGCCACACCGAAGCCATATGCAAGGCGACGAACGAGACAGAAAAGTTACCTATCTATCCGATAGGCGAGGAAGGAAATAGGCGAGGATGGAACTTTGAGGTTCTCTCCAATCAACGGCTAACTCCCCACACAGAGATGGAGTATGCAATCCCTTCACATCACGGACCATCTTGCATTCATGCCTTAAAAGACTTAATCAAACAGAAGCACAAAGATGTTAAGTGGCCGGTTGAATACCGAACGGTTAAAGCTGATGATTTATGGATTTCGCCAGCTCGCAACCGTAACACCGTAACGATCTCCATTCATCAGGCGGTCGACAAAGATGAGGAAAAATACTACCGAGATGCCGAAGAAATTTTTCGAAGTTTTGAAGGTCGACCCCATTGGGGCAAAGTTCACTACTTGTCGGGAAATGACCTCGAGGGAGATTATGATCGGTGGCAAGACTGGTGGGAAATTCGAGATTTAGTCGACCCTAAGCAAGTGCTCGTAAATGAACAACTAAATGCCCTTCGTCCCGAATGAACCAACGTACGCCTCTTACGAGTTATGTTCCTAAGGAACCCACCGCTGAGAGCTTGCTAGATAATTTTCTGCGATACACAACTGACCAGGGACTTGAGCTCTACTCCGCCCAGGAAGAAGCCATCCTTGAATTTTTTGAAGGTAATCATGTTATTTTGAGCACTCCTACAGGTTCAGGTAAATCACTTGTAGCGTTAGCTGCTCACTTTGATGCGCTTTCAAAAGGAGAACGGAGCTTCTATAGCGCGCCAATTAAAGCTTTAGTATCAGAAAAATTCTTCTCATTATGTAAGGAGTTTGGATCTGACAACGTCGGCATGATCACAGGTGACGCGTCAGTAAACGCAGGAGCACCAATTATTTGTTGCACCCAGGAAATCGTCGCAAATTTAGCTCTCCGACATGGGGCAGATGCACCCATTGACAATCTTGTAGTTGACGAATTTCACTACTACTCAGATAGGGACCGAGGGTGGGCTTGGCAAGTCCCACTTCTTGAATTGACGGAGACCCAATTCCTGCTTATGAGCGCAACGCTTGGCCCTTCTAATTTTTTTGCAGATGACTTACAGAATAGAACCTTACGGTCAGTTGCTTCTGTATCGGGAACCGTTCGACCTGTTCCACTTTCTTGGGAGTACAGAGAAACGCCACTTCTTGAGTCAATACAGGAGTCGCTGGCTTTGAATCGTGCACCGATTTACGTGGTCCACTTTACTCAAAGAGCCGCCACAGAAAGAGCTCAAGCCCTAACGAGTATCAATGTGCTTAGCAAGGAGGAGAAACAAGAAGTTATTAAAGAAATAGGGGATTTCAAGTTTGATTCGCCTTTCGGGAAAGAAATCAGCAGATACATCAAGCATGGCATCGGAGTCCATCACGCAGGACTACTCCCTAAATATCGGCTGCTTATCGAAAGGTTAGCTCAGGCTGGGTTACTAAAACTGATTTGTGGGACCGACACTCTTGGAGTCGGTGTTAATATTCCTATTCGGACTGTTCTTTTTACACAGCTTTGCAAATACGACGGTCGTAAAACTTCGATCTTGACGGTTCGTGACTTCCAACAGATAGCTGGGCGCGCCGGCAGACGTGGATTCGATGATCAGGGATTCGTATGGTGCCAAGCGCCCGAACACGTTATCGACAACGAAAAAGCATTAAAAAAAGCTGGTGATGACACTAAAAAGAAACGAAAAATACAGCGTAAAAAACCGCCGGAACGCGGTTACGTCCATTGGGATTCCGACACATTTAAAAAACTTATTGCGGGGCAACCTGCAGCTATGCAATCCCGTTTCGAAGTTTCGCATTCCATGCTTCTTAACGTTTTGGATAGACCAGGCGATGGGGCTGCTGCGATGAAAAATCTCTTGACGAACAATCACGAAACGAGAATTGCCAATAGGTCGCACATTCGGCGGGCTATATCTATTTATCGCTCGCTCTTAGCAGCATCGGTAGTCGAAAAACTTTCCGGCATCGATAATAAAGGCAGATCTATTCGGTTGAATATCGAGCTGCAATCTGATTTTAACATGACCCAAGCTTTATCTCCGTTCGTTCTCGATGCCCTCGAGTTTCTTGATGTTGACGATCCTGTTTATTGTTTAGATGTTCTTTCTGTCGTCGAATCAGTGCTCGAAGATCCCAAAATTATTCTCACGCGACAAATCGACCTTGCCCGTACGGAGCTACTCGGGGACTTGAAAGCTGACGGAGTTGAGTACGAAGAACGGATATCCAAACTCGATACTGTCGAACACCCTAAGCCACTTAAGGAGTTTCTCTACTCAACTTTCGATGCCTGGTCAATTCACCATCCGTGGCTTACACACGAAAATATACGTCCGAAGTCAGTCACTCGAGACCTCTTCGAACGAGCAATGACATTTCGAGAATTTATAAACCATTACAGTTTGAAAAGTAGTGAAGGCGTCGTTCTCAGATACCTAACCGATTGCTATAAGGCCCTGGTCCAAACCGTTCCTGTCAGAGCAAAAACTGAGGAAGTCTATGAACTAACAGAGTGGCTCGGAACACTAATTCGTCAAGTCGATAGCAGTCTTATCGATGAGTGGGAAAGGCTTAGAAGCCCTGAAATAGTGATCGCGCCGGCTGCAACGACAGCGCCCTTTGACATAACGCTTCAACACCAAGCCTTTTTAGTTATGGTCAGAAACGCCCTGTTTAGGTGGCTTCAGTTACTCTCAAGACGTGACTACGAAAAATGCGCTAAATTTACTGGCACTCAACTGAGTAGTTCTGAGTCAATATCTTTAGCTTTCGCACCGTATTGGCAAGAACACGATGAAATTCTCGTGGATCCTGAAGCACGATCAGCGAAGTGGTTTGTATCTGGAGAACGTACTGTTGATCGTTGGTCAGTGACACAAATAATTTGCGATCCCCAGGGTTTCCACGAGTGGCGAATCCAGTCTGAAATAGACCTACTAGCATCTAGATTGCTCGGTGAGGTGGTATTTCAAGTCATTTCACTTGCAAAGCTTGAATAAATAGATCGGCTATAAGAGAGCCAAGTAGATACATAATGCCACCATCAGCAACGCTATTCCATAACCAGCAATGCGGTAATGAGCCGGCCCAGGCCACTCGTTAGTCATGACGGAATTTGGTAGTTGGGGGCTTCTTTGGTGATAATCACATCATGAGGGTGACTCTCGCGAAGTGCAGCTGCACTAATTTTTACGAAGCGAGTTTGAGTTCTTAGTTCTTCAATTGTTCCAGTTCCGCAGTACCCCATTGCTTGTCGAATTCCACCAACTAATTGATGAAAGACATTGAAAAGAGGGCCCTTATATGCGACTCTTCCTTCTACGCCTTCGGGTATCAATGAATCCTCATCGCGCTGGTCCTGAAAATATCGATCTTTTGAATAACTACGACCTTTCATAGCTCCTATAGATCCCATGCCACGATATTCTTTGTAACGCTCGCCTTGATACAAAACGACTTCTCCAGGGCTTTCGTCTACACCAGCTAATAAACTTCCGAGCATCGCACAATCAGCCCCGGCACCGATGGCCTTCGCTAAGTCACCCGAAAACTGCATTCCACCGTCAGCAATTACGGGGACATTAGATAGAGATGCAGCACTCGCACAATCAAAAATGGCTGTTATCTGAGGAACACCTACTCCCGCCACTACTCTGGTCGTACAGATCGAGCCGGGTCCGATACCTACTTTTATCGCATCCGCTCCGGCATCAATCAGGGCCCTCGTCGCTTCCGAAGTCGCAACATTTCCTGCGACTACTTCCACATTATAAGTACTCTTAATTTTCTCTACTGTATCAATTACGTCTCTACTGTGACCGTGGGCAGTATCAACCACAATCACGTCGACGTCACGCTCAATCAATGCATCTACACGCATATCAACATCAGCTCCAACACCAACGGCCGCTGCTACCAACAATCGACCTCGGGTATCCTTCGAGGCATCAGGGTACTGAATCCGTTTTTCTATATCTTTGACTGTAATAAGACCTGTCAGTTGGTACCGATCGTTGACAATGGGCAGCTTTTCAATCTTGTGTTTAGCTAACACAATTTGCGCCTGCTCTAATGTCGTCCCTTCTTGAGCAGTTATGAGATTTACCGATGTCATAACGTCACTAATTAGCTGGTTGTAGTCAGTTTCGAAACGCAAGTCACGATTCGTTAAAATCCCTACCAGATGTCCTGAAAGATCCGTTATTGGAACACCACTAATTTTGAATCTCCCCATCAAGGCTTCTGCCTCGGCAAGTGTGGCCTCGGGCGGCAAGGTAACAGGTTCTACTATCATTCCTGATTCTGACCGCTTTACTTTGTCTACTTCCGCAGCTTGTTCATTAATAGAAAGATTTCTATGAACCACCCCGATCCCGCCGAGCCTGGCCATGGCTATGGCTAACCTAGCTTCGGTTACCGTATCCATCGCAGCGCTAGCTAACGGGACTTTCAGCAAGGTGTTCCGGGTGAACCTGCATGAG
>CAJQGN010000252.1 GCA_905477545.1 uncultured Acidimicrobiales bacterium
AGCGTCTTGATAGAAAGCAGCACGAGCGGCGATAGATGTATCCATTGAATCCCATGAGCATGTAACAACAGTTGACCCTGCGCCTTCTCCCGTAAGTACTACTGAGTTAGCTACCCGAGTCGCGCCTAAAGCAGAGAACTTAGACTTCACCAAGGGTGTAGAACTAACAATTTTGTCCGCATCCAAAGTTCCAACAGCAAACGTCATATAGGACATAATAAAATTTTTCCTTTTGTTGAGATTTGAATGTGAACATTAATTCACTCGTCTAACAGAACAGCAAATTTTCAGAAAAGTTATGTATAGTTAACACCCTGTTAACATTTATATCGCGCCATTAAGTTAGGCTCTCCTAACTAATTGGACCTGTTTAGGTCCATTACACAAGGGAGAAGTCATGGCTTATATGAGTGGGTTAATCGTTCGGGTAGCGGACTTAGATCGATTTGTTTCGGGATGGAATGACTTCGGCAAACAACAGTTCCTAGACGCAGGCGCCACTAGTGCACGAATCAGTCAAAGCGTCTTTGCCGGCGAAGGTGCAGGCGAAGTAGGTATCGCCAGTGAGTGGGATTCAATCGACGTTGCTATGGAATGGCCTACGGCAGTTCGGAACAGCCCACAGGCAGTTGAACTAATGAAGTCAGCTGGTGTAGAGACGTTGCGAAGAAGTCTGTTTGCGGTTCAAGCAACCCGAGGTTCGCTTGAAGGAAAGTACGGTTCACTGCTCATCGGAATGGGTGATCCCGCAACACCGCAGCAAACAGAAGAAAACGCTGAGACCTTTTGGGCGCAAATGCAAGAGGGAGCCAACGGTATCCAGTGGCACCAAGCAGTCGCAGGTGGTGCCATGACGGGTGCATATCTCACGATGACGCTATGTGACTCTGTGGATCAACTCATGGTGGCAAGCCAGAAAATGTTCGCTAACCCCGAGATTCAGGAGATGATGGCGGCGCAGAATTTTCAACTTACGGGACGGAGCTTGTTCAAGGTGCTTGGATAAATTAAAGCTGTTAGGCAATGGCCGCCCTTCGGGGCGGTCTTTTGTCGTTTGCTAAACGGTCATTCACAGTTCATGAGAGGGTGCTAAGGTCCGCATCTAATTCATTACAAAAGGTAAAGGTGGAACAGTGAGCTTCGTATTTCAAACTCATTATCAAGGAGACGACCCATCTGTCTTAATCGACAATATGGATCTGTTTAACGAATTAGTTCAAGGATCAGGCTCTTCAGGAATGCTTCTTTTTCAGCAAATTGCAGCAGGTGAACTGACGGGCTTGTGCGTAGCGGCCAGCATGTGGGACAGCGTTCAGGGCGGTTGGAATGGCTTGTCCGCCATGTACGCCGACCCAAGGATTCAACAAATAGCAACTTCGGCGACTTCGCCGACTGCGATCGGTCGCAATGTGACAAAGCTAGAACGCGAGCATGGAAACCCTGGCCCTGGTTACGCAGGATGGACCAGTTTCCAAGGTGATGCTGTCAACGACGAAGAGTTCGCGAATATCACTGCTATCGCCGACAAAAATGGAATCACTGCAGTTCGTATGCTGAACAATATGGCTGCTGGTTCCAATACTGGAACAAGAACTGCTGTCTTTTATTGTGACTCAATGGATAACTGGGCAGAAATGATGGCTGAGCTAACGACAGACCCCAGCTTTATTGCGGGAGCTTCCCGGACTGGCTTTCTGCCTGTTGCCCGAGGATTGGCGATCGTCCACTAAATACGGATCGATTACCTAAGCGAAAAGGGCCGCCCTTCGGGGAGGTCCTTTTGTCGTTTCCAACCCTGGGACAATCAACCCTCGTCGACGTCATCACCCTCAGGAGCATCTGCCCCGCTATCCCACGCAGCCGTGCACTCTCCTAGGATTTCTCTACGATATTCGTCTCTCCAAAAGTTTTCTAAAAGGCCTGTATCGCCATGGCTAGGAATAGATCTGAGGTAGAGAAGGCGTTCAATACTGGTCACGAGGTCGAGGAGGGCGCCGAGATCGTTGCTGTCAGAGCCAACGACGTTGATAAGCAGGTCATCTAAGTCGCTGAGGTTGTCGCCCGCTACACGCTCAAGATCCTCGGACAAAAAGGCAAACACGGCTGTGCCCTTAAGATCTTCTTCCTCGAAACTCATGTAGTAGGAGTCCTCCAAATAGTTCAGGAACTCAATGAGGGTTCTGAGATCGTTGCTGTCAGAGCCGAAACTGATGAAGTTCTTGAGCAAGTTCGCGTACTGCGTGAGGAATGCGAGGTCGTCGAGGCCGAAGTCTTCATCAGAGTTCTCGTAAAAGTTGACCAAGTTGGCATTGTTGAGGGCGAAGAGCAGCTTGCAATCGGCTTCAGTAAGAGCTTCAGACTCAGCGCTTTCGTTTACCTCAACGCCATCACCCTCAGGCGCAGTTGTGTGCGCAGGGGGGATAGTCGTAGTCGTTGCCGAATTTGTCTCACTATCCGACGCATCTGAACCTGGCGTAGCATCTTTTACACGGGTTTCAACCTGCACGTCGTCATCTGAACCGCATCCAGTAACACCGAACACAGACGTGACCAGCAAGGCCGCAGCTAAAAGACTTCTTTTCACATCCGCAAAGATAACCGCTTCTCCTCACATATGAGAGAAAACGCTTCCTCTATAACAGGTTCTAAGAGATTGCTACGATAGTTAAGCGGTACTTACACCTCGGTATTTCATTGTTTCTTATGCGCAGGCCGGTTGTGACTATGAGATTACCTCAAGTGATTCCGGTCCTCGGAAAACGACTGTGTCGCGCCAGGTAATATTTTCTGACGTCAACTTCATCGTCGGTATTTTGGTCGCTAATGCTTCCAAAATTATGGAGACCTCCATGCGAGCCAAAACCGAACCCATGCAGTGGTGAGGTCCCAAGCTGAAGGTAATCGGGATGTTATCTTCTCTTCTAATTTCGAAACTGTCGGGATTTTTGAATCTTTCGGGGTCATGGTTGCAGGCCCCAAGTAGAGGAAATACCGCTTCGCCCTCGGCAATGGGATAGCCAGAAATTTCAGTGTCCTCAAAGGCGACTTCCCAGCTTTGAACGACGGGAGCGTCATATCGCAATGACTCCTCTGCTGCTGCTCCGGCCAAACCACTCGGATTAGCTACCAAAGCATCCCATTGTGTTCGGTCTCGCATCATCGCTAGCACGCCACTGCCAACGGTGTCACGAGTTGTTTGGTGTCCAGCAGAGAACAGAAAAATACAATTTGAAACCAGCTCCTGGTGACTGATGGCATCATTGCCTGTGGAAGCACGGATCAAGTCAGAAAGCAGGTCATCGCCTAGGTTTTTTGATCTCGTGTAGATAAGATTTTCCATCAGCTCCCATTCATCAGCCAATGCGGAAGCTGCGTCAGCGTATTGCTCTTCACTGATTGCCGGTGATACTAGGTGCGCTATTCGTTGAGTCCAGCCATCGAATAGTTCACGATCTTGTACAGGGACGCCTAAAAGCTCGCAGATAACCAAAGAAGGAACAGGGTGGGCAACAAGTTCTAGCAGGTCAAATTTTGTACCGGGTTTGGCTTGATCAATCAACTGATTCACCATCTCAACGATGAACGGCCGCAAGGCTTCCATTCTTCTCGGAGTGAAAGTTTTAGCGAATAAACCGCGCACTCGGTGATGGTCTCCTCGATCGAGATACGTCATTCTTTTGATGACATACTCATATGGCTGACCAGATCCAAGGGAATCGAAGTATTGCTCCTGGAAAGTGGACGCACGCCGTCCAAACTCGTCCCCTAACAGAACCGATCTCGCATCGTTGTATCTGAAAATCCAATGAGCTCGGCCGTCCCAATGCACGGGAGCCTCCTCACGCATGACACTGAATGTGGGAAAGGGATCAACTCTCATCTGGGGGTGTAGAAAATCAAACGAGGAAACATCCCAGGCACCAGGTTCCCCATCTAGCGCGATCACCATACGTATTCCTTTCCCCTACTTACTCAGCACAAGACAGCACAAACTAGACGCCATGGCAATAGAACGACTCAGTATTTAAATATCTATGTAAGTAGAGAGACCTGTTTTCATTGTAAAAAGACCTCTTTCCAAGGAGAGGGTCGCAGGTTCGAGTCCTACAGGAATTGAACCTGTGACCTCTTACGTGTCATGCATTTTCTGGCACTTCGGCTAACCCACTAAATACAAGACTTTTCCTATACACACTGGGATTTAGCTTCAAGTGAGCTAAAGCTATTTCCTGGTCAGGGAGAGTCAGTCGCCCAAAGGATGAAGCGTCAATCGGATCTTTCCGAGCGAGGCCTCCCACATGTTGTTGTTGAAGTCATCTACGGCCGAAGGTTCGACATACCAGGATATGCGCTCATCGATTCGGGACCATTCGGCTTCGGTGAGCGGGGCTTCGCTCACAGCGACAACAAGTAGCGAGATGTCTAGTTCTCTTTCGTAGGGGCGCTCGCCGAATACATCGATGATGTCTTCAATACTCACCATGGTTTGCTTTGCAGCGCTGAAGCAATTTCCGTCCCACCATTTGTAGCCATAGTCCTCACACGAGTTGATGACGTTGACTTGAGAAACACCGCTAAAGACTGCGGTGTCTGGAACTTCGCTAGATGGCAACACGCCCATCATATAGAGCTCCAACGGTGAGAGGAATAAGTCAAGCTGCGTGTTGCCGACATCCGAGAAGTATTCCGCTCGATAGGTCCCGTCCTCGAAGATGCTGAGTGATTCCAGATCAAACCCTCCCAGAATACCGTTGGCTGAAGACACCCCCCAATGACCTCCCGCGATGTCGCCGTTGTAATTTTCGATTACTGGAAGAAGATCCCCCCCTCCCCAAAGGTGCAGGACCTCATGTGTCAAGGAGCCGAATGCCGTATTGATCAGTTCAGATTCAGGGCGTTGCCATAGTCCGTCCATCGCCGGAATGGTGACGATTCCTCTAAGGCGGCCAGCGGAACCATAACAACTTGCCGATGACCAAACTGGCGCCCCCAACCCGTCCACGTTGTTACTGACCTCGCGAGCAAATCCTGAGTATGAAACGTCGGAGGTGTCCGCGTTCCCGACGAAAATAATCACGTCGTAGGCGTCGTCTATGGCCTCGTATATCGACTGGACAACATCCATAACGTATCGACGGTCATAAATTCCACTGAGGTTCTCGAGGTCGAACTCAGGGTTGAAAGCCGAGGCCCCGCCTTCGATAAGGAGTTGCATGTAGCGGCCAGTGGGATCAATAGAAACATCGAAGTCACGATCTAGCTCAGTGATTCCAACCCACTCCTGAAAATCAGAGTTACCCCCGAGCAGCAGTGTCTCCAGTTGTGGCATAGCCACAAGCGGTCCGACATTGCAGGACTCACTCGATCTCGCACTGATTCGGCGAAGGCTACTGAGCTGCGCTAAGTCCTGAAGCGATTTAAATGACTGTGGCAACACAAGGGACTCGAGTTTAGTCATCGAGTTCAGAAGTTCGGTGTCTTGGAACTCGAAGGCCATCTCTAGGTTAAGGTAGCGAAGCTCAGAAAGAGAGGTGAGGAACCTGAAGTCACGACCAAAATTTTGGTTTCCGAGGTCTAACCATTGAAGGCAAGTCAGATACTCAAGGCCGTCATACGAGACGAGATCCTCGGGTCTGACGTATTCGGGCGCTTTGTAAAAATCACTATCATAAAAGTATGATGCATCAGAGAAGCTCAACTGGATGATCTCACCGAGATCAGCAGCGGTGACGTCCTCAATGTTTTTCTCTGTTACCAGTTCAAGGTTGAGGCGAGCCTCAGCAGAAAGCTGGCTGACGGAAAACTCTGACTGTTCGGCACACCCGACAACGCTCAGATCGGGCTGCCACGCGCCGCCCCAGTCATAATCCGAAGAGCCTACGGCACCGATGAGGTCAATCTCAGATGCCAGCATCGACTCAGCGGCCGTTTGGGTTGGGGTTGTGGTCGTCGTTGGTGCTTTGATTGTGGTCGAGGCTGGTGGCGCAGTAGTAGTTGTCTCCGCATCAGGTTCCTCTTCAAGAGACTCGATACGATCCAGCAGTTCTCTAGGCATAGCGTCCTCAGCGGAGCTGTTGCTACAACCGACGATCAGACACAGTGCGATAGACGCAGCGAAAAGAGCTTTACTCCTCATGTCTTCGACTTTAACGGACGGTCTAGACAGACCGTAAAAAGACAGAGGAGTAACATGCCACGCCCACCCTAGGCGGGGTCAGTCCTGCGTTCACATGTATAGATACAGTCTCATAGAAATGGGGTTAACGAATGCTATTGATCAGTCCCGTGGCGACAGAGTTGGACATACGCTCGTAGCGTTACCGTTAGTCCAAACACTCGTGGCATTGCCGTTAGTCCAAACACTCGTGGCGTTACCGTTGGTCCAAACAC
>CAJQGN010000253.1 GCA_905477545.1 uncultured Acidimicrobiales bacterium
ATGCAGCTAGTTCTATTCAAATTATGATGACATTTCGACGGTCGTTAAATATGACGACCGTCGAAAATCTTTTTAAGCTCAGAAGAAAATGCAGTGCATAGCTATTTAAGTTCTATAGGTCTGTTTCTATACGTGGAAGCGAAGCATTAGCCCTGCAACTAGCGGTGCACTCTGTCTAGGTGTGAGCGTCAATCTGTAGGTCTGTAACTATAGGATCTTTCAGGTTTGTTAAAGTGGCGTGATGGCCCTTACTAGTAGCACGGCAATGACTATTGACTGTGTTGATGTTGAGCGCATGGCGAACTTTTGGCAAGAGGTCCTGGGTTATGAGCGTCGGCTCGTCGAAGAGCCATACATTCGTCTGTTTAAGCCTCGATCTGATCGCATCATCTACGTGTTGATCTTGCAAACTGTGCCTGAGGCAAAAACAGTCAAGCATCGGGTACACCTTGACCTTGCGAGCGATGATGTTGACGTTGAAGTTGAGCGACTGGTGAGTTTAGGTGCAACGGTCCTTACGGCTGCTCGAAGAATAGAAGCGGAAACTGTTGGAGGTCGGCGAGTTGCGGTACTTGCCGATCCGGAGGGCGGTGAGTTTTGCGTGACTGGATTAGCAGACTGATATCAGAGGCGTTAGAGCACTCACTAAACGTTGGTGCTACAGTTTCCTAGTTCGGATATGAGGGTGGAGGCACCGATGACAGAATTTTCTCGACGGTATGTCCGATCCATGCTTCAGTTCGAGGCAGTGGTGCGACGCGTTCCTAACTCTGCGTGGGGTAATGCAACCTGCTGTACCGATTGGAACGCCCGCGAACTAGTTGGGCATACGTTGAAAGTGATGACCTTTACCGAAGCTGCATGCGGTATCGAAGGAACGGTTTCAGATAACAGCTTCGAGGAAATCGCTGGAGAAGACCCTGCGGTAGCGACTGGGCTGATCGTAAATCGTGTTTGGGAGGCGTTGGAGATTCCAGGGGTGCTGGAACACTATGGGCCGACCATTATTGGTGAGATGACGGTCGATGACTTTTTGGGTGCGATGTGGATTGACCCAGTGACGCATTCGTGGGATCTCGCCGATTCTGTTGCGGTCGACCATGGGATCAGTGATGACCAGGCAAATACTCTCTACGCTCAAGCCCTGGAGTCCATTGAAGCTTTCCGTCGACCAGGCGGTTACGGCGATGCCCTTCAAGGCTCAAATAGCCCTGTCGATCGCTTGATGAAATTCTTAGGTCGAACTTCGATTAGAAGTTGAGACGAAGTTCGGTGAGTCTGTATCTATCCATGTGAACACGATGCCTGGGGTACCCTCACTACGGAGAGGGGTGTTTGTTCTATAGTCGAAGTGAACACTAGGGGGTCTTGTGTCTGAGAATCTGCAAAAATTGATTGGTGTAGCGGTGATTGCTGCAATCGTTGTTATAGGTATCGTTGCTACGGGCGGTGATGATGACTTCACTCGTAACGCAGCTTTGCAAAAACTTGGCGGGCAAGAGGGCGAAGCGGTGGTTAAAGAAAGTCGCATCGAATCGGCTTTTGAATCGAAGCGTGGCGACGTCACCGCTATAGGTGGGGACTCTGTGGCAAGCGTCATCGTTGGGGACAACCACTTTCGTGGTGTCGGCGATGCTGTGTCTGCGCTCAAGAAGCTTGCCGCTGGTGCGGATTCTTTGATGGTGGAGAACAAAGAATTCGGAGTTCGTGGGCCTCTTAGCAAAGTTGTTAATTCTGATACGCCAACGCTCATGCTGCAGACCGATGACGGCCTCACGTTGGGTCCACTCGGCGGTGAGGGAGTGTTCATTTATATAGAAAATAATTGGCTGAGTAGCGTGAACACCAGTGAGTACACCGAACCCGAATGGACTTACTTGAGAGAATCGCTTTTTGAAGCCAGTGAAAACTTGCAACGAATAGCTAAAGAATTAGATATCTGGACTACTGGTGGAACCACTAACTAAAAATAAGGCCAATACCTAATCTTGACTTTTGCGTACAATAGAGGCCTCAGTTGGCCTTGTTCAGCGATTCGTTTATCTAGCGTTTTTTATCTTCGAGTTTGAAGTCAGCGGCTCGGTCGTCGGATTTGGAATCGAAAGATGCAGAGTCATCTATTCTCGGTGTTTCGCTTTTGCTGTCCTCGAGTTTGAAATCAGATGCTCCTTTGTTTGAGTCTGTGGTTTCTTCTTTTTTTCGTTCAGTTGTGTTTTTGTCGCTGGCGCTGTCTTTTTTGTCGAGGGACTCATCTTTGTTTGAGTCTGTGGTTTCTTCTTTTTTTCGTTCAGTTGTGTTTTTGTCGCTGGCGCTGTCTTTTTTGTCGAGGGACTCATCTTTGTTTGAGTCTGTGGTTTCTTCTTTTTTTCGTTCGTCTTGGTTAGTGGTGTCAGCGTCTTTTTTCTGTTCATCTTTGCTCGGTTTAATAGCGACATCGACAGTTCGACCATCCGAAGTTACGACATCTCCATTGGAACTGATTCGAATTTGGATCTCGGATCCGTTAGCGAGAATCAGCGTCCCTGAATCACCAGCTTCGTTTACCCGAATATCTATAACATCGTTGTCAGTAATATCAGCAGGAACTGTTCTCTCTTCGCTATCTTTCGAGTCGGTAGAGACAGCTAATCTTTGATCAAGAGTTGTTGTGGTTTTTACTTCGTTAGTGGTACCGGTAACGAAATCTTTAATTTCGACCTTCTCCGCGACGATGCTGCTCACTTCGACTGTTCGCGAAGTGACGTCGTCTCCAATCAACAGTTCCTTCGATTCCTCGACGGCCTCAATACGTTCTTCAACAGAAATCGATTTAGGTACGTAGGTTTCAATATCACCGTCTTTATCAACGACTATGTCGACTCTTTCATCGCTGCGAGGTACTTCAACGGTGACAACATTTACCCCTTGCGTGTCGGTGACTTCAATCCTTGTGCTGCTCGTAGCTAACTGGACTGAGGTTCGTCGATCAGCTTCAGCCATCACTTGAACCCGCTCAGTAGCAGAGGCGATTGTCACCGTTGCCTTGGTTTCTTTTGCGACGTCTACTTCTATTTTGAGTCCAGTTGTTTCTTCATCGGGATTTGTATCTGATGGCGATTGGACTTTGATACTTGCTCTATCAGACACAACAACTGAACCCGCCCCAGCTTTAGTAAACAACGACAGTTTCACAGCGCCATCTTTTACTTGTAATTCAGCGGCTTCACTCCACTCCACCAACACCAAGTGAGTTGGGTGAGATCCTCGATCAAGTGGGAGGCCTCTCGTGACCGCTATCACTCCATCAAGCCCAGGGACCACCGACTTTGCATCGAGTACACCGTCAGCGCTGGTTAAGCTCCAGTTCCTTGCGCTACTTGAGATCGCCAATAATTGCTTAACTCCTGTTCCTGAACCTTTGAATGGTTCAGAAAACGGTGCCTCTCGAACAGACAACGGTGTGAGATCTATCAGGCCATTACCACCAGTCCAGGCCTCTGGATCAGTCACCTGGTCCGCTGCGAAATAAGAGAACCGCCACCTATTAGCCTGCGTATCAACTTCTATGTAACGCTTCTCACCAGGCCAATTAGGGTCATACACAAAGATCACACCACGACCCTGGCTATCTAAATCCACTGCATAGGGCAACACACTGTGTCCACCAAATTTGGAGTACACACCTAACGTGTACTGCTCGGCAAAAGGATCAGCCAGCGAAGCCTGCAACTCCGAAACTATGTCCATCACTGACTGGTCACGCCACTCTTTAGTGGCAACGATCACATCATTAAGGAACTGCGTCGCAAATAATCTCGCTATCTGACGCTCAAGTTCACTGGTCAAAACCAGAGAACCTGTTTCAGGCGCAGCGCCAACTAAGAAACGATCAACACTAGCAATGGTCAAACCCTCACAAACTCCGTACTCCATCGCAGACGCAACCATGTCAATCCACTCCGCCGCCGCAGCCGTTGGAGTGCAAGCTCCGCTAATTTCAACGCATACAGCAGCATCACCGAAAAGAGCAACCGCATCAGTTACACCAAATAGCTGAGGCTTCGAAGCCTCATAATTCTCGAAGAACCAGCCATGCCGATTAACATCGAAACCCAACGAACTAGACGCATTTTCCACTGCCACCACAGAAACAGCTGCCTCTAACGGCGGATTGGAAGCGCCACCGCAACTGGCAAACAACAATGCTGCAATCAACAGCATTAGGCGCTCGCGTAACCTCAGATTCACAGTTCTATGATTACCACAGGTCACCTAAGACAAGTCGTGAACACTGCAGCGAAGTGACCCTAACCAATACGATTCGACCGAGTGGACACCCAAAAATGTTCTAGTGGTTCGATACAAGACCGCCTTTGGCGAGCCGTAAACAAACCGACAAATACTCTCGACAGGTAATCAGAATAATTTACTATGGCCTTTAGCGGCCTAGAACGACGGCTTTTGATAGGTCACTTACCCGAAGCAACCTGCGCTACTCAAAATCGCAGTCGTCTATATCTACACCATAACGTTCCGCAAAGGCTCGCCTCTCGTCTCGGCTGTTCGCACGAAAACATCTTATGAATGTGGCGCAATCCCACGTGTCTAAATTGCTGGGATTGCAAGGCTCGCCATCTGTGGCCACTGCAGGTTTCTCGGGGATGCCTGTAGGTTTTCCAAGGGAGGCGAGGATCTGATCATTCAGATCGTTGAGAGCCGTGAATAGTTTCATGTCAATTGCGTCTGCTTTGATAAGTTCACTGAGCTCATCAGGATATAAACTCCCGAGTGTTGCAAGCACCTCGCCGAGCTGTCGATTAACGCGTTCGCCCATGCTCTCCTTACTTTCGAAAGAAGCTGATTTATCAGGACTTAACGCAGCGTTTCTTATCTGAGTTTTGATCTCGTCATCAGAACCGCATCCAGCAAAACCGAAGATAACCACCATCGACAAAGCCACACCAGTGACGAGAGACAACACATTTTTCTTCACGATGACAATCCTAATGCAGCGCTTTGTAACCGTTTCCGTTTTCTCTGCTCTTAATTCTGTGAGACGCAGGTTCGCTTCGGTGAGGTTCTTTCCTGCCATGTTTCAAATTCTGTTACGGTTCTTGGTCTAGCTACACCGCAGCGTGAGTCAGCAAATGCGAAGATGGCTCCTGAACCAAACACGAATCCTCGCTTTTGGGGAAATAGTGCTGATACCTCTTTAATCGTGGAAAGACAGCGTCAACGTCCGGTATTGCAGAACTAATATGTTTTTATGATGGGTGGAAGCAGCACTCCTTGTTCTATTAAGCTTCCGCCAATGGATCACTGCGTTACCGAAGAAGATCGTGCGGCCTGTGCCAAAGACGGCGCAGTTGCCCTCCGGGGTGTCGTTGACGGCGATTGGTTAAAAGTCCTAGAGGCAGGAATCGAGCGAGATATCAACGAACCGGGCCCCTTTGTTCACGGATATGTCCCGGACAACGGAATCGGACGGTTTCACGGGAACATTCGAATGTGGGAAACCGACTCAGAAATGGGAAGA
>CAJQGN010000254.1 GCA_905477545.1 uncultured Acidimicrobiales bacterium
ATCGTTCTGAGGGTGTGCGCTTGCAATGGCTCCTGCCATAGCGAAGTCTGAGCTGCGCGCTGTGATTTCATTGAAACCCATATGTCGCCCAGCAGCAATGGGGATTCGTATTTCGATCAGGATCTCATCAGGCCGAAGAGCTGTCTCGAAGTGACCGCGAAAAAAGTCCTCGACAGGAATACTTCGAGTTGTTCCATCTTGCTGGGCGATAACGAGTTCTGCATCGAGTGTGAGGAGTAATGCTGGAAGTTCAGCGGCGGGGTCGGCGTGGCAGAGGCTGCCCCCGATAGTTCCTCTGGTTCTGGTACCTGGGTGTCCAACACTGTCGATGATCGCTCTCATCACTGGAACCTGAGTGCAGAGCGGTCCATTCACACCAAGCTCTTCCTGCCTAGTCATTGCTCCGATACGGATATAGCCATCTGAAGAAGAGATTCCGGAAAGCTGTTCGACCTTGTTCAAATCGATGAGATCTGTTGGTGTCGCTAACCGTAGTGACATCATCGGCACGAGGCTTTGACCACCGGCAAGAAAACGTGCGTCCTCGCATGCCGCGTAGATTGCTAATGCTTCGTCGACCGACTTCGGTTGGTGGTAATTGAAAGCGGCGGGTTTCACGGCCCGAACCCTACACTAAGCTCCCAGAATATGCCGAAGTTCTCAGTCATGCTTAGTAGTCAGGTTCCCCCCAAAGAAACAGTGGGTCTGGCTCAGCTCGTAGAGTCAGCTCGTTTCACTAGGTTATGGCTCACCGAAGACTACTATCGCAAGGCAGGGTTCGCATCTTGTGGGGCCGTGCTCGGATCGACAAGCAGTCTCCCTGTCGGTCTGGGTGTCACATCAATTTATCTGCGGCATCCGACAGTGCTAGCGATGGAAATCGCAACTCTACATCGAATGTTTAGCGGTCGATTTGAGGTCGGGCTCGGACTTGGGAGCCCTCGAGCGCTTAATGGTTCGGGACGGATGCCGGAATCTAAAATCGATTCAGTTCGTGATCGACTCTCGTTAATTGCTGACCTAGTGGCCGGAGAGCAAGTCACCTGGGCTGATGATCTTGACAAGGTCGGAGAGGCGCGCCTTCAGTATCCCGGAGACATAGATGCCGTGACTTGGTTAGGAGCTGAGGGGCCGCAAATGCTTGCTCTTGCCCGCGACAGTGCAGGCGGTGTAATTTTCTCCGCGTTCTCCACTCCGGTTTACCTTGACTGGGCTATGGCGACACTGAAGAGATGCGATTCGTACCCGACAGTTCTCTATCTACATGTGAGCGTGCACGAGGACCTAAACATTGCGGCCGAAGCAGCTCGTAATATTCTTATTGGACGCATCAAGGCAGGGTACGTGTCATCTTCGATGCGCCGAAGCGGCTATTGGAATGTCATAGAGCCGCTATTGGGAGCACCTGCCGATGTTATTGAGCCGTGGCTAACAGAGGAACTCGTTTCCGCTTTCATAGTGTTCGGCACTCCAGATCAGTGTCGACAGAAACTGCGAGCATTCGAGGACACAGGTGTCGATGAAATTGCGCTTGCCCCAAACATCAACAACGACCCAACCCGATTAGGTGAAGCTATTACGATGCTGAGTGGCGTCCTCGTCGGCACCTAGTTGACGTGCAAAAGCCAACCCTGCAACGAGCCAATACCGAGGGTTATCTCATACAACGGCTTCGGTGGTAGGCATTGCAACCGGTTGGACTAAGCAGACACCTAATATTGTACATAATAAAAGTGTTTGAGAAAGTAATGGCTTACCATCCGAGGAGGCTTGCATCGGCTTTGGATTTTGATGGTTCTTAGATCGCTTTTATGATGCTGGTGGGCTGAGGACTTGCTATTAAACCCGTCAGAAAGTTAATGCCAGGGGAGTAGCATTAGAATTCATGACTTCGACCGTCGAGAAAGCTAGAAGAAAACTAGATTGGCGTATCGAAACAGCCCTATGGGCTGTAGTCGCAGTATTCGTTGTCTTTGGCCCAAAGTTCTGTATTTGGTAGAGCCCCAGAGACCTTACCTAAAGTTTAGTGAGCCACAGCAAGAGCAGGTTGCCGCCGAACGCTTGCTAGAGCAACAGCAGATGCTAGGGATCGGGCGTAGTGGGTTTCCTTTGAAGCCCTTCGCGAGTTCCTTCGTGAAAGGCAGTCCGGGCAGCAGAACCGCTTCTTTCCATATTCAATTGAAAAATAAAACCCTGTTCGAAACGCATCACTTTTTCAACGTCGAACGCTTCGATTGCGTCCATTGAGGCCTTAGGGTGAAGGACTAAGTTAGGTCACTTGCGAGCAATAATTTGAGCGATTTCCTGTGCGCGCTCCTCAAGCTTTGAAAGCGGCAAAACTTCGGTGAGTGCCCCTCTACCCCACAAATCTTGAGCGGTTATAGGTTCAACTGTAAACATGAGGTGCCGTAACAACTGGGTGGCAACATTCAAAAACCCTGCGCTGTGCCTCCTGCAGTCCCGTTATCAACTTCTGTCAATTGGAATAAAGCGGTTTCATTTACTAACGCGATATCGGCACTACCCACAAGTTCTATGTCTACTTCTAAGCAATAATCGTGCACAACAACAATAGCCGGGACAGCGCAACGAGATATGGCCGTGCATGCTCTCGCCGACTCTAAATATTGACCCGAAATGCCTTCGTAGCCATCAAACTGATCCATTTCTTTCAAGTCGCCACCAGCGCTGAAACCTTTGCCGATAGCAGAGATCACTATGAATCTGTCATACTGGCTTATACCTTCGATGGCATCGGCAAGTGAACCCAGGTCTGCGTTAACAGGCGGGTTAGACAAAATCAGTCGTACTGCTCCTGGGGCGTCAAAAGGACGCTGCACGTTGAGGCTCACGACGCTAAACCAGATTCGCCGACCAGCGGCCATTCATTGGCGATTTTACTAATGGCTCCGAAGTTGTTGTTTTCGCAGCTTGTTGTCTGTGGCGGTTACAGGTGAGAAGATTTCATCGTCACCAAAAGTAACGGCGCATTTCAAAAGAAATCACTCTAAAAAAACTTATATTGTGGTGTCGTGAACGGATTCCGAATAGGGCTTGTTGGCCTTTCCCTGTTTCTGTGCGCATGCACGAAATCGTCGGATGTGACGCCAAGCGAGACAACCGAAAATGCTTCAGAAAGTCTTGTATCGACGTCTGTCGCGACTCGTGTCAGCGACAGTTCGGTGGAGCGCTCACCAGATACCTCGATTAAAGCAATTGATGAACCTATCAAGACATTTGAGGTAACAATCTCCGCACCTGAGACAGCTCATGGGTATTCAGAAATCGACATAACGGTGGTTTCAGATGCAGCGATAGCGAAGGTAGAAATCATTTCTGAACGATTAGATCTAGTCTTGTCCGGATCGGATTTTGTGACTGTCCGTACTCCAATTGTTCAGCAAGACGAAGTAATCGAATACGAGGTGCAGGTAAGTACCGTTGATGGTGCAGTAAAGACCTTGGCTCGGCTGATTAAAGTAGTTCTTTATGATCATGATGTAGATCACGCCAGGCATCTCAGTCCCAAAGACCTAAGCGGAACAGCCACCGATGACTACGCAGTCTTCAATTTCGGTTTCGAGACTGTTTTTGTCAATGAGCGTTATACCGAAACTTACTGTTACCCAACTATTGACGACTGCAGTACCCTCGATGGGTCATTCACCGCTGACGCACATAACTCAATGGTGGGAGATTTCAATGGAGACGGTCATCAGGACCTAGTAGTCGCATGGGTTATATTTCCTCACACGCTCACTCATGAAGCGCAAAGTACAGTGAGGGTGTACCTCAATAACGGCTCTGGTCGACTTATCGCTGATCCAACGATTTACTCGTTAGGGAAGCCACCTGAGCGCCAAATGGCTTACCGCTTAATTGTTGATGACTTCAACCTTGATGGAGTCGATGATGTGTTCGCCGGATCAATGGGCTTACTTAAACTGTTACCGACTGGTGAACGAGAATTGATTCTTGACTCCCATGTTTTGCTTTTGTCCGATAATGGAAACCTCGTTGATGCGTCAGACACTATCGATTATGGCGACACACATTTCTTTGCACATGATGCTTCATCGGGAGACATTAATGGTGATGGATTCCCTGACATACTTGCGGCTCGAACTTTGTTTTTGAATAAAGGCGGGAACGGTTTCGTTAGCGCAATTGATGACCTACCTGAGATATGGCGCAGTGACTGGTCGGGATATGTCATGTCCTCTCTTCTAGATGATTTCAATGGCGATGGTCTTGCTGACCCGGTGTTTCTCTGGGGTGATGAACCAGACAGAAATCTGAAACCGAGACCTCCTCAGATAGCGATCAGCGATCCACAAACACCGAGCGCTCAATGGCCGGTGCATAATCTGCCTGCGGGACCTTTCGGCGCTGGAACCACAAAATTTAACCACGCTGCTTCAGCAGATATCGATAATGACGGAGATATGGACATCGTTATAGGGACCACGAGATCTG
>CAJQGN010000255.1 GCA_905477545.1 uncultured Acidimicrobiales bacterium
GCCGCCGGTTGCATTGGAATTAGATTCCAATCGATACTTTCGTGTTTAACTACTTAGTCTGTAATCAAAGCCGCCTGATTCTCCTTGTAGCGCGGTGAGCGACCAAGTGCCCACTCGGGTGGTCTGAGGTCGTTTACCTCATTGATGTCTTCAGGATCGCTGTAATAACCCAACGCATAAGTCCCCATGGTGTAACCGAGCATCTCTTGCAGGTCGTGATCAAGATTTTTCGCAACGTCCGGCGGACAAGATAAGTATTGATTTTCCTCGGTCCGCAACCAGCCAAGACAATAGGTGATATTAATTCCAGTCCTATTTAATTCGCTATTATTCTGGCCTCCACCATGAATAACTGAGCCTGAATAAAGCAAGACCGAACCGGCTGGCATAGTGGCTTGAACCGTCTCATCATCTGATGGTCTGCGGTCAGCGGGCCAGCTAACAGATCCAGGCACTACCCTTGTTGCCCCGTTTTCCTCACTAAAATCTGTTAATGCCCACATGGTGTTGAACTGGGGCTCAATCTGATCTGGTAGATAGCGACCCCATGCTAGGCGATCACGATGACGAGGCTGGGCGCCTTGACCGGGTCGAATATCGATTATTTGAGTGAGGTGGAGCTGAATCTTGTCCGTATATGGCTCAAGAAACTGGGTAGCGAGTTCTGTGATTTTGCGGTCCATTACTAGCTCTCGGGAGGATTCGCTGCGAGCTACCAATGCCCCAGTTCGGCCTGTTTGCTTTCCGGTAAAGTCATCGCTACCGTCTGGCGTGGATTCAATAAGCGGTTCAAGCTCATCAAGAACTCGATCCTTTAAGCCATCTTTCATAAGATTAAGAATTACGCAAGCGCCATTCTCTTTAAAAGCCTTAAGAATCTCATCACTTTCAGCCTCTGCTTCAAAATAAAGTAACTCCCCCATACTCTCAGAACATTACACCCAGTAATCAACGGCTGTAAAAAATTTTGACTCATTAAGCAACACAGACAGGTCTTTCGAATCTTAAAAGTCAGTAGATACTAAAAGTTACTTTTCAAAATCCATAACTTTTCGACACGCAAAAACCCAAAGGACTAGAAACGGCCACTTCTCGTTTTGCTAAGACTCTTGACTTTTATCTATCCCAAGCAAGTCGGTAAACTCCAACGCACCAGACTCCTGATAGATCCCAAGCTTAAATCGACTATCGTCGATATCAAGATTCCTCATGGTTAATTGGCCGATCCTGTCCATTGGACCAAATGCCTCTTCTTCAACACGTTCCATGGAAAGTCTCTCAGGTGCATACGTTAAGGCGGGACCTGTCGTGTCCATTATTGAATAATCTTCCCCTCGGCGTAAGCGAATCGTAACCTCACCTGTTATTGCTGATCCAACCCACCTAAGCAATGGCTCACGCAGCATCAGGCTCTGAGGATCAAACCATCGCCCTTCGTATAGCAATCGACCTAACCTTAAACCCATCGACCGATAATTCTCAATCGTGTTTTCGTTATGGATCGCCGAAATAAGCCTCTCGTATGCTATTCGCAGCAACGAAAGGCCAGGCGCTTCATAAATGCCGCGAGACTTAGCTTCGATAATCCTATTCTCGATTTGATCACTCATACCCAATCCGTGACGCCCGCCAATCTCATTACACTTAATTACAAGTGCAACCGAATCATCAAACTCCACTCCATTGACCGCTACGGGCCAACCTTTGTCAAACCGGACGCAGACATCTTCTTGCTCAATTACTACGGATGGGTCCCAATGTGACAATCCCATGATTGGTGTAACCATTTCAACACCGTTATTCAAATATTCAAGTGCTTTAGCTTCGTGAGTCGCACCCCAAATATTGGCGTCAGTCGAATAAGCTTTCTCGACTGAGTCCCTGTATGGCAGGCCCTTCAAGTGTAAAAACTCACTCATTCCAGTTCGTCCGCCGAGCTCTGCAACGAACTGAGGATCTAGCCAAGGCTTATAAATTCGCAGAGCAGGGTTGACCATAAGCCCATATCTGTAAAAGCGCTCAATGTCATTACCCTTATAAGTCGAGCCATCGCCCCAAATGTCAACACCATCATCTTTCATAGCGCTAACGAGAAGAGTCCCAGTAACCGCTCTGCCTAGTGGAGTCGTATTAAAATATGTTCTTCCCGCTGTTGATATATGGAATGCGCCACATTGAAGCGCCATTAGTCCTTCTCGAACTAGCTCGGCCCTACAATCAATAATTCGAGCAGATTCTGCACCATAGAGAAGTGCTCTGTCTGGCACTGTAGAAAGATTCGGTTCGTCATACTGACCAATATCTGCTGTGTAGGCGTAGGGAATAGCTCCGCGATCGCGCATCCAAGCAACAGCAGCTGAAGTGTCAAGACCGCCAGAAAAAGCTATCCCGACACGTTGCCCTTCAGGCAAAGACATTAATACTTTAGACATAGATACTTAAAGCTACGGGATATAAGATGCTCACCCTTTCCTTATTACACAGTTATTGAGATCTAGAATAGAAATGACTCGAATATTAGTGGGGGAAGATCATATGTTTAACGCGTCACAACTAGCCGAACGCCTGTCAGAACTAGTGCAAATCCCAAGCGTCAACCCCTTACAAGCTGGCCCTAAGTCTGGAAACAGCGGGGAACGGGAAATTTCAGAGTGGATGGCCAACCGTTGCGAAGACCTTGGAGCCACGGTAGCTACCGAAGATATTCTCGATGGTCGCCACAATGTCTACGCCCGCTTTGAAGGTACCAGCGACCGTTCACTAACTATCGATGTTCATCTTGACACGGTTGGAGTTGAACACATGTCCGGAGATCCCTTCGATGGAAAAATTGAAGACAGTAGAGTCTACGGGCGGGGCTCTGTCGACACCAAGGCAACTCTTGCTATAGCTCTAGCAGTAATTGAGGAAATGAAAGAACAAGGAAACGCACCGACGCCCACTATAAATCTCGTTGGTACAATCTCTGAAGAAATGGGTGGCCTAATTGGCGCTGTCGGTTATCGCGACTGGCTTCTCAGTCGCCACGAACACATCGATCAAATCATTGTCGCAGAACCCACCATGTGCTCTCCTGTCTATGGACACAAAGGCGGAGTCGGCCTTGACGTTACTGTCCTTGGGCATGCTGCACACTCGTCTAAACCACATTTGGGGAAGAACGCGATTAGCGCTGCAGCTCGTATTGTCACCGCAATTGATGCCGAGCAAGCCAGACTGCAAAAACTTGTACCTTCAACGACAGTCGGAAACGGGTCTGTTTCCGTCACCGAGATTGAGGGCGGGCTTGCCCGAAACATAATCCCAGACCGTTGCTCTCTTTATATTGGCCGTCGGACGTCACCCGGTGAGGACCCGGCAGAAA
The DNA here is from genome assembly GCA_905477545.1 of uncultured Acidimicrobiales bacterium. Taxonomy (GTDB): domain Bacteria; phylum Actinomycetota; class Acidimicrobiia; order Acidimicrobiales; family Poriferisodalaceae; genus UBA9040. The sequence continues at coordinate 3,365 of CAJQGN010000255.1, forward strand.
TTCAGTCACATTTAGAGGCATTAATAAGAAGTAATGCTGTACCTCTGGACGTACAAATTGAGAATACCTACGGAACTGGAAGTCCTGCTTTCTATCAAGATCCTTCAAGCAATCTAGTCACAGCTCTTTCGGGTATCGCTGGCACAAGCCCCGATACCGCAGACTACGGATCAAATGCATTGCGTTACCCTGAAATTGCAACGGAGATTGTTGTGTTTGGTCCAGGGTCCATAGACCAAGCTCACCAAGCCGTTGAATGGATTGATCTCGATCAGCTGGATATCGCTGCTTCTATCTACAGGAAATTCTTCAATTCGTGAACGATCTAACTTCATTCACTATCTTCAAGGCGTAATCAATCATTTCATCGAGGCTGCTTTGTCGCTCATCAGTGGAAAGTGATTCACCGGTTGCAAGCTGGTCTGTGAGTGTTAGCAAAGAAAGAGCACCGCGTTTTTCTAGTTGCGCGATTGCATAGAGCGCAGCACATTCCATCTCAACAGCCACCACACCAGCGGCATGCATTTCCATGTTCAGGTTTTCATTTGGCTCATAAAAAATATCGGTAGTAAACACTCGACCGGTCGCAACTTCTATGTTTTCGTCTTCGGCTACTTTAGTACTAGCCTCCAGCAACTTAGCTGATGGCAACAAAATCGAATCAGCAGCAGGGTCTAAGAGACTGGGCATAGAACTGCTAGTGAAACAGGACTCGGCAACGACCAGTGAGCGTAGAGGAAGATCAGTAGAAAAAGATCCTGCAGTGCCGATTCTGATTATGTTTTGAACTTCGTAGTGACGGTAAAGTTCAGTTACGTATATCGCAGCCGAAGGCATTCCCATACCCGAAGCCATTACCGATATTGGAATTTCTCTATACATTCCCGTGTATCCGGTTATGTTTCTAACGTTTGTAATCTGCTTTGCTTCCGTCAAGAAATTAGTCGCTATATAGGTTGCTCTAAGCGGATCGCCAGGCATCAAAACCGTGGCAGCAAAATCTCCTTGA
>CAJQGN010000256.1 GCA_905477545.1 uncultured Acidimicrobiales bacterium
CCCCAAAACCCCAAAACCCCATACACTTGATCCGTCAATTAAATGAATTCAAATCTGAGAGATTACGTCGACGATATTGACTCGCCCAGTCCACCCCGATTTGAGGAGGACTATACTCAAGGCAAGACCCTTTAACGGATGGCCGCCTTCGTTAACAATCAAGAGCAAGATTCAAAGCCTCTTTCGACCGATTCTTAGGAACGACTGCTTCGCTTCAAGGCGCTATTGGCTGCTCATTCTGAAGATAATCCGTTCAACGAGAGCTCAGCTGAGGAGCAAGACTCTGATTCTGATCCATACGACGAAGCTATGCGAATGTCAAACGGTAATATCGCCGCTTACACCTCTTTGCTCGCGCAACACTCGCTACAGCTGGGTAACAAGAATCGGTACGTCAATCCCAAGATCGAGCAAGAACTGATTGAGTTCAAGGAGGAAATTGAAGAAAAGTACTGGGCTAGCTCTATTAATTTGAATTTTAAATTCAAACGAGTCGAAGCTGATTCTTTTGCCAACGGAAATCAAAGAGTCTTGAAGACCTAGGACCTTTAGAACAAGCTTTTGAGGCCTCAGTATTAAAACTCTGCCCCCGAGGGCCCGTCTAACAAAGAATTCTAAGTGCCTTTGATTGATTTCAACAAGCAGGTGATGTCAGAAAAGGCTGATAAAATTCAAAATCATACTGAGGACGAGGATGCTCAAGTTCTCATTCAAAAAGAGTCCCTTGCATAAGAATCCGAGGTCTTGTTGATTGCAGAGAAGCAGGATGGTCGAGTCACCGGAATGAAAGTCAACATGAACTCTGCCGCCTCACCAGACTAGTAAAGACCAACCCAACTCCATCGAATCACTGAATAAACTCCTCACTTTAGTGTAACAAATACACAGGTTGGCTCGCCAATGAATGATATGCCTAATACAAAAATTGCATTTGCCGATAACAGCTCCAAAGTTTATAAGCACCGTGATCATAAGGATCTTCCATTTAGTTCAGGAAACATCGACAGTCCGCAGAATGACTTTTAAGTCTCAATGCCAAAATCACGTCAGAACGTCAAGGAGTTGGCTCAGAATGATCGTGGTCGGACACAAAACATTTCTAATTCCCAAGTCTTCGGTAAATTTGGCGTGCCGGATTTGAAAAATAATCAGCGACGCAAAGCAACCAAGTCATACGGACAGCCCAATGCTTTCGGACAAGTGCTCAACAAAGGAGTGAACTAGTCTGTATCCATTAGTGGAAACGCTGCGAAACTACAGCAAAGACCTTCCTCCAAAGAATCCAATCTGAGGAATATTCAAACCGTCAAGAACAGGTATTAAATGGGTAAATAAGGAGCCAGAAAACTTGTTCCCAGAGAAAAGTAGGACTCACCTCAGCAGTCTACAAGGCGAGAATTGTCTCAGCCGAACCTGACGAAAAGCCTAGTTGTTACCTCTCAGAACCACTAACACGCACCAACGACCAAAATGGAGTCACATGGGTACCCCAATCCGCAACAATCACTCGTTGTAAATAGTGGCAGCCAAACAATCTAAAAGGCAAAGCAGGGAAAAATTTCTAAGATTGAGATGCAATTGTAAAGCGCTTACTCAAAGAACCCAGGAGCTAGTCGGTTCCGCAACCAGAAGATGGCCACGACGTAAGGCGTAACAACTCCAATCAAGAGTCAAGTGCAATAGCAAGTGATGGGACGGGGAGGTAAAAGTGTCAATCAAAATTTCAACCGGTATATAAATACGCGCGCATAGCCAAATTTGAAAGGCTTTGGCGCCAATCTTGGTAGGAACATGCAGGCTCATCGATTGGTCTCCGGGTCGAGAGCAGACCAGCGCAAAAAGTCAAGACCACCACTGCACAACCAGTCAAACGTCATGAGTAGTGGTGCTCTAATGCTGGCTCAATAGACCAGCTCCTCGTAAATGGACGAGCCGATTCAAAATTTGATGAAGGTAAGTAGTTACGATTACGGTGAAGCAAATTTGAATAAGAATTTGAGTGGCAGTGCGATGAACAAAAATGGCGTCTTCAATCTTCAGTCCTCTTTGAACATGCATCCGCAGCAACGACGCAAGCAGCGAATGGTTTCAGCGATTCCTAAGGGTTAATAAAGGTAGAGGCGCAACAACATCAATGCAAGTGTCCAATTCGACCATCATGCGACCTTCTATGGTTAGAAGATTCCACAGAAAGTTGGCAATAGAAACAACCGGCAAATTCAAAGTAACTCGATTGTTGACCATGAACCAGCCTCCTTGAGTCCTGGCAGCAACCCGGCGTAGGCTGCAGGCCCAAGCTCAGGAGTTGCTTCGCGCCTTAATCAGGATAAGAATCGGCCTATCAGCATCTCAACAGACTTCAACCGGTAAACTGGATTGACATCATCTGATATTGGGAACAAGGCGTCGACGACCATGAACGCATCTAATGCTGCAAGGCGTAACATTCAAGTCAAGATGAAATAAAGGCGGCAAATGGGAATGAATGCGCAAAAGAACGTGCAGTCCAGCTATCAATCTGTAAATGGGGTTCTCAACTAGTAAATGGACTAGCAAAAGACTATGCTTGGTGGAGGCACCATCAAATCGATGACCGAA
>CAJQGN010000257.1 GCA_905477545.1 uncultured Acidimicrobiales bacterium
TTTTGGTCTCCTAGACGGCTGACCGTAAGGTCGGATTCTATGCCGCCCCGCTCGTTGAGCCATTGGGTGTAGACGCCTCGCCCCGTCTTGACATCAACGTTGTTGCAGCTAATCCGATTTAAGGTTGCTAGTGCGTCATCGCCGCTCACGGAGAACTTAGCAAAAGAGCTTTGGTCAAAGAGTGCTACAGCCTCACGAGCGGCTTGGCACTCTAAAAGCATATTGTTGTGCCAATTTTGCTTACCGTAGGAATAGACGTAATTACGTGGTTGGTTGCCGGAAACATACCAATTTGGTCGTTCCCAGCCAGCTGTCTCTCCGAAGACAGCACCGGCTGCCTCGCACGTTTCATGTAACGGACTTTTGCGCACCCCTCGTGCAGATCCGTATTGTCTAAAGGGCCAATGCATTGCATAGAGGAGGCCCAGAGATTCTGAAATTCGTGCCTCCAGGTATTTTTTGTCTGATTGGAAGGGAAAAGATCGCCTAATGTCGACGCTCGATAAATCCATCGGCGGATAGCCGTCTACTATCCAGTCGGCGATAGCCCATCCAGCTCCGCCGGCACTTTGAATTCCAACCGAATTGAATCCTGCCGCCACGAAGCAGTTCTCGACTTCAGGAGATTCTCCGAGATAAAAAGTGCCATCTGGGGTGAATGCCTCAGGGCCATTAAAAAATAGTTGAATGCCGGCGTCCTCGAGAGATGGAACTCTTCGACAAGCTGCCTCAAAGATAGGACCTATATGCTCCCAGTCTTCGGGAAGTGAACCGAAGCAAAAATCTTTCGGAATTTTATCTAAATTCCAGACCTTGGCTTTGGGCTCAAAGAATCCAGCCATTATCTTGCCCGTCTCTTCTTTGAAGTACGTGTAGTTTCCAGGATCCCGAAGAGTAGGGGTGCCGCGCCGCATTTGTTCTAATGGCTCAGTAACGATATAAAAGTGTTCACAGGCTTGTAGGGGAATATTGACACCTATTGTCGCCGCCAGCTGACGACTCCACATCCCAGTTGCTACAACAACGGTTTCCGCCTCTACTACTTGACCATCATCAGTTTCAATTCCTGTGCATCTTCCATTAGCTTTTAACAACCGTTGAACAGAGATGCCTTCAACTATGTTTGCACCACCGGAGCGTGCTCCTTTGATGAGCGCCATGGTGGTGTCGACCGGAGAAGTGATTCCATCATCTGGAATGTACAGAGCTCCAACTAAATCGTCAGTCCTGGCTAAAGGCCAGAGAGATTTAAGTTCGTCCATATCTATCGAACGAATTTCTACACCCACGGTTGAGGCCATAGAAACGCCTCGTTTTAACTCTTCCCATCGTTCGATGTCGGAAGCAACGCTAATCGATCCGGGTTTTCTGAAACCTGTTGCTTGCCCGGTTTCTTCCTCGAGCGCTTCGAAAAGCTCAGATGAGTAGGTAGCTAGACGAGTTAGCGAATGGGTGGATTTGAGCTGTGAAACCAGACCAGCAGCATGCCATGTAGTGCCACCGGTTAGTTGGCCTTGTTCAAGCACCAAGACGTCGTTCACACCACGTTTCGTTAAGTGATACGCGACGCTTGCTCCGATAATGCCTCCGCCGATGACTATGACCTGACTACGTTGGGGAAGTTGTTGGCCCATATGTTTAGAACGCTAGACGCCAAAGCAAGAGTATGGAAACTTCTCAGATGACGATTGTTTGGAAACGTGGGAGTATGTCTCTAAGGGGAAATCTGCGATAGCTAATTAAAGGTGAACATTATGGACTTTGATCTGAGTAACCGAAGAGCAGTCGTGACGGGTGGCAGCGCTGGTATTGGAGCGGCAACGGTGCGGGCGTTAGCGAATCTGGGTGCTGCAGTAGAATTCTGTGGTCGTACAGAGAGCAAGGTCGACGCAACTAGTAGCTATGTGCCGACTGGCTCAGGAAGCATAAAAGGCCATGTGGCTGATATGGGCGAAAAAGCATCTACGAGTGCTTTTTTAGAATCGGTTTCAGCGAGCGGACCAGTTGACATATTAGTGAATAATGTTGGGGCATCACCATCCCGAAATTTCCAGTACATGTCGGATGAAGATTGGAGTTCGTTGCACGAGCTAAACCTTCTTTCAGCTGTGCGGTGTACACGGCATTTCCTGCCAGATATGCGAGAAAATAAATGGGGTCGAATCGTTATGATCGCCAGTAGCGCCGCAAGCTATCCAGGAGCAGCGTTAGTTGATTACGCAGCGACGAAAGCGGCGATGGTAGCGACAGGGAAAGCCTTAGCGGGTAAGTACGGTCGCGACGGAGTGCTCATAAATTCGGTACTGCCCGGCCTGATTCACACTGACATGTGGGATCGAGCGGCTGGAGAAGTGGCAGAGGCGTCTGGTACGACTGCCGATGATGTTCTCGCCAACAACTCAAAGAGCGTGCCAGTTGGGAGATATGGGACGGCAGAAGAAGTTGCTGCTGTTATCGCTTTCCTATGCAGCGAGTCTGCGTCGTACGTTAATGGAACCTCTATTTCTGTGGACGGCGGCCAAGGTGGGCATATTTAATTAGAGCGGTATTTCGCTCGACGAGTCAGCTGAGACTTAAAACCCGTTTGGTTTTTTGAATCCGCCGAGAGCGGACTGAAGAAATTTGGCAACTGCCAGAGTAGTTCGATCTTCCAGGAAGGGGCCTGCAATTTGCACCCCTACCGGTTTCCCGTCGATCATCCCGATCGGGACAACGGTAGAAGGCAGTAGAGAAACTCCAGTTAACCCAACCCACTTTATTTGGTCGCTGTATAGCCGCTCAGCTCCATTAATGTTAATCGTGCGATTTGTGAATGGGGTCGAGTGGTCATGACGTATAGCTTCCGAAAGAGTGACCGGTAAAAGCACAACATCCTGATTAACAAAAAATTGTCGCCAACGGTCCCGCTGTTGCATTCGCCGTTCATGCCAGCTAAGCCATTCGCGGTGTCGGAGGGTAGCGTGCCAAATGCCGAACTCGCCTTGAGGGTCATTTCCTTGAGACGCTATTTCTTCGAGTTTAGACAAGCTCCAAGTTGCCGCTTCGGCTGCAGAAAGTAGTTTGAAAAAAGTGTCAACTGCTTTGTCGAACGTAAATGCTGGCCGAGCTTCATAGTCAACGTTGGCGCCAGCTGACTCCAAAGCTGAAGCGGCGCCAAGAAGCAGTTGCCGGTATGGCTCGCTGATGGGTGCTGATTCTTCATCGATCCACACAGCCACCCGAAAATCTTTTATATTTTCGTGTCGTGACGGTGGAAGGTTTATTGTGAAAGCTTTTTCGTTCCATGAGTCCGGACCAGCCAAGATGTCTAACGCCATTTCCAAGTCATCGATGTCTCTTGCCATCGGTCCGGAAACTGCGATGTCTGCCTGGCTTAAGGTGCCAGGCATTCCTGGTATTTGTCCTCGAGCAGAAATAATTCCATAGCTAGGTTTATGTCCACATATGCCTGACCAATGTGCCGGAATCCTGATACTTCCGCCAATATCTGAGCCGAGTTCGAGAGGTGTGTACCCAGCGGCTAAGGAAGCCCCTGAACCGCCAGAAGATCCACCCGGGGTGCATTCAATGTCGTATGGGTTGCTGGTAGTCCCATATACCTCGTTGTATGATTGAAGATCGGCCGCCCAGATAGGTAAATTTGTTTTGCCGTATACGATCGCTCCTGCTGCTTTGTAGCGAGCAACAGGGTCGGCATCTCCATCGGGAACGAAATCTGATAGTTCTGGAGCTCCTGACGTAGTCGTAACCCCCTCAGTTTGAAAACTGTCTTTAATAGTAATAGGTACCCCATGAAGCGGCCCAAGCACTTCACCATCAGATACGGCCTGGTCAGCTTTGTCTGCAGCGTTGAGAGCCCTTTCTGTGTCTAAGGCGACCACCGCATTGATTGGGCCATCAAGTTTTGAAACTCGATCGAGAGACGCTTGAAGAAGTTCGCGGCTAGATACGTCTTTGTTTGCTATTGCTCGAGCTGTTTGTATTGCTGTGCTGTACGCGAAGTCGGACATGGATAATCGCTCCTTGCTGATAGGAAATAATCTACATAGAACGGTTGGGTCGCGTCGTCTGATCCTGCAATCCTGATGATTTAAAGCTCGCTGACACGTTCTCATTTCAAGCGCAGATAAGTTGCAGTTAACGTTTGTTAAGGGGAATGTGTATGTTGTCAAACTACCGAGTACTAGATCTCTCCGATGAAAGAGGGCAGCTTGCGGGCCTAATTCTTGCTGATCTTGGAGCTGAAGTTATTCTTGTTGAACCAACCGGTGGGTCGCGGTCAAGAACACTTGGTCCGTTTGTCGATCAAAGAGAAGGTGACCCTGAGGCTTCTTTGTGGTTCTGGTCTTACAATCGCGGAAAACGCAGTATCTCGCTAGACCTATCAGACAGCAATAACCAGATGCGTGTCCATGAACTAGCTAAAACTGCTGATGTGATCATTGAGTCATCTGATGTAGGGGTGATGAAAGAGCTAAATCTTGATTATGTGGCGTTAGCAGCAGTGAATCCTGAATTGATCTATGTATCGATATCAGCTTTCGGTCAAAGTGGGCCCAAAGCGAAGTGGGTGGCTACCGATATCACTGTGGCAGCTGCGGCGATGCAAATGTCGATGCAAGGCGATGAAGATAGAGCGCCACTTAGAATTCCGTTAGACCAAACGTTCCTCCATGCGTCAGCCGATGCAGCTACCGCTGCTCTCATAGCGCTGCACGATCGGGCTCGTTCTGGCAAAGGCCAACATATTGATGTCAGCGCTCAACAGTCTTTCTTGGCTGCCACACAGTCTTTTTGTTTGGCGGATCTTTATAACGCTGGAGAAGGGACTCGCGTCAGCGGAGCTCTTCGTGTCGGCCCGTTCAACGTGAGGCTTAGGTCGCCTGCCTCAGATGGATATGTATCAGTAACGATTCTTTTCGGAGAAGCTATTGGCCCATTTAGCCAACGATTGTTCGAATGGATTTTTGAAGAAGGTGAATGCGATGCTGCCGATGCAGAAATCGATTGGGTTAACTTTGTAGAAAACGTTATGTCGGGAGTGCTTGGTCTTGGAGAGTATGATCGAATTCAGGAAGTAGCGGCTAATTTCACTGCTAAGAGGACTAAAAAAGAACTGTTGGACGAGGCTTTGAAGAGACGTCTGCTGATAGTCCCTGTTGCCAATATTGCCGATGTGTCGCAGGAAGATCACTATGTGGAAAGAGATTTTTGGCGTGAAGTCGAGATGCCGGGTCATGGCCCAGTTATTTTTCCTGGTCCGCACGCAAAGCTTACTAAAACGCCTTTAGATATCTCATCTCCGCCACCAAGTATTGGCGAAGCGAACGATGAAATATTCGAAAAAATGGCTTCAAGGCAGAAGCCTCAGCCGATAGTGAGTAGGGAAACGGAAACCCTCCTTCCATTGTCTGATCTGAAAATTCTTGACTTTCAGTGGGTTATGGCAGGTCCGGCCTCGACGCGAATCCTGGCGGACTGGGGAGCGCAAGTAATACGTGTTGAGTCATCAAACAAGGTAGAGACAGCTCGAACGATTCAGCCGTTCTTGAACGATGAAGGAGGAGCCGATAATAGCGGTTTATACCAAAATATGAACGCTGGTAAAACTGGGCTTACTATAGACATGTCGAAACCAGAATCTCGAGACGTGATAATCGACTTAGTCAAGTGGGCAGATGTTGTATGCGAATCGTTTTCTCCCAAAGCTATGCAAAGTTGGGGGCTGAGCTATAGCGATCTTATAGAAATAAACCCTCAAATAATTATGACAAGTAGCTGCCTATTTGGCCAAGATGGTCCGCTTTCATCCTTAGCTGGGTTTGGCACTATGGGAGCAGCGATGTCTGGGTTCTACGAAATGACTGGTTGGCCAGATCGTCCGCCCGCAGGAGTAATGGGTGCATATACAGATTATGTATCGCCGCGATATCTTGCCACCACTATTTTGGCGGCAGTCGATCACAGGAACCGCACTGGAGAGGGCCAGTACATCGACCTTTCTCAAGCTGAATCATCAATGCATTTTCTGGCACCGGCCGTGCTGGATTATAAAATAAACGGAGAGCTAGCACCTCAGATAGGTAATGCTCACCTGGTGTTATGTCCTCATGGAGCTTACCCAAGCCTCGGAGATGACAAATGGGTGACAATTGCCTGCCAGGACCAGGAAAGCTACGTCAGATTATGTGAAGTAGCTGGTTTAAGTGAAGATCTAAAAGCTCTAGAACTTGCTTCTCGACGCGAACGAGCTTCTGAGATCGATGAAGCGATAGCTAAGTGGACGACGACTCTCACCTCGAAGGAAATCTCAGAGACCCTGCAAAATTGTGGTGTTGCAGCTCACACTGTTCAGGTTGCTGCTGATCTTGTTGAAGACCCGCAGTTAATACACCGTAAGCACTTTCGTGAAGTCGCTCACCAAACAAACGAAAAAATGTGGGTAGAAGGAACAAGATTCCAGATGAGTCGTTCACGTGATGAGATCAGTGATGGTGGCCCGAGCTATGGTCAACACACCTTTGATGTTCTTGAAGGGATTCTTGGGTATGGACCTGACCAGATAGCAGATTTAGCTGTTGCGGGAGTCCTTGAATAGGGAAACTTTATTGTGGTGTTTCGCCGACTTCTTGTCCGGTGACTGCTGCGTAATTGCGGTTAATGAACCACCTTTGGTAATCACCGTAGGTGATTGGTTCATGACGCGCTGGTCGGTCGGCGCTGACAGTGGTGGGAACAGCTTCAACTATCGCGTCATCTCGAGCTCCGTAAAAAAACGGTACCGCGTATCGATCGATTGTCGCTAGGTTCCGAGCTCGGTGCGCTGTGGATAGATAACGGCCATTTGTCCATCGTTTGAGCATGTCGCCGCTATTAACCAAGAATGATTGGGGAAGTGAGGGAGGTTCGATCCAATCATGTCCAGCTGGCCTGATTTCCAGTCCCGGTACATCATTCGCCGGCAGGAAAGTAAATATTGAACTATCTGTATGTGGAGCGAGACCCCACTCGTTGTTGGAGTATTCCATCACCGGATAGTGAGACATGCGAAGGGTCACACTAGGTATGTCAAAGTGTGGAAGGAAATAGTCATGGTCCAGATCCAAGGAGAGCGCTAGGAGAGGCAGAAGCTTCGCAGCCAGGGATTGCAGAGCATCTATATAGCTAGCTGTGGTTTCTTGGAAGCGGTCGAGGTTTGGATATCTATTCGCTTCTCGGTATCCGCCTTCGTGTATAAAATACGCTGCGTTCTGGTTTGGTTTACGTTCTTCTCCAGCTATCTCCGAAGCGTAAGATGTGCCGCCGCCTAGTCCTAGATACCCCCCATGAGTTCTATCCATCGGGATTGACTGTTTCTCACTTGGCGGCAAGAAATGAAGACGTTTTGCTTGTTCGTAGATTCCCTCGACCATTTCCCAAGAAATTCCATGATTGGTAACAAAGAAAAATCCGACGTTTTCTAAAGCAGCTCGCAATTGAATCACGAGGTCATGTATCCGGTTTTCGTTCTGGTCAGAGAGAGCGCTCAGGTCAAGAACGGGAATCACGTTATTGATAGTCGTACTAGTTGCCATAGCTCACCCCAAAATGATTGCTTTTCTAAATACATGTGCTTCTGTTCCTTAACCTTATGTGAGGTTTAGACCTGATGCAGACAGATAACTAAATTCGCTAATGACCATGAGTGACTAGCTGTTAATTGGACTAATTAAGCGGGGTCAATTGTCACTTGTCGTTCCTTGAAACGCCAGCCGTCTGGCATCTTGAGTAGCTTGTCTCGGTAAATTCCAGTTACTCGGAATTCGGCAGAGGCTCCCTGTCCGGCGCTGTAAGCATTCAGATAGCATTTCATTTCCGCTTCGTCGTGTGTTCCATCAATTACAAGATTCCAGTTCCAGTGCCGAGCTCGACCCTTGTTTGTTTCGAAATGTTTTACCGCATATTTTGATAATTGGTCGGTGCCGGCATGTCGCCCTCCGAGAGGCGCACCAGCTGGGAGTCCTAAACATTCGAATATGCCATCTGTGGTGAAAGTACCTACCCAATCAGAGACATCACCGAAGTCGATAGCGAAATTGTATCGAGCAAGAAGTTGCCTGATGTCTTCATGATCCTGAGCAGTTAGTGGCATGACCGAAAATCCTTTTTAGAGCAATAAGTCCTAAAGACTGTTGTATCAGTGAGAACCGAGCTCATGTAGGTCTGCTGAAATTTCTCCGATGGCTTCTCTGAGAATGTCTAGAAGCCGCATTCCCTCTGATCGCTTGCGCCAATCGCGGCGTTTGAGGCCATCAAGACGTTCAGTGATTACAGCGAGATGAGAGTTCGTTGCTGTTGATGGTCTCGATGCAGCGAGAGGATCTCCTAGCGATGAACAAAGAGAATGTAAACGCACCTGCAGTTGTTTAAGGAGCGGTTGATTCACTTCACTTACGGAACTTGGAACACGCGTGTTTAACGTACGAAAGAAGTATTCAACATCAGCGGGTGTCAGCGAACTTAGAGACAGCCCAGAAATATGATCTAATCGATTCATCAGCTCAATGAACCTGGTGCGCCAACGGGAACGATTGGATAATGCGGGGCGATGGGATTGATCTGGCGATATTGGCTGCCGAGCTGTGGTCTTTGATCAGTCTCACCGAAATTAGGCCACATGGAGATAGCCCTTTCAGCAAGAGCGCAAATGGTGAGGGAGGGGTTGACCCCAAGATTCGCGCTAATACTCGAGGCATCTATAACGTGCAGCCCTGGATGGCCGAACAGACGATGATAGGCATCGATAACCCCAGTTTGTGAATCTTCTCCGATAACGCACCCGCCTAATATGTGGGCAGTTACGGGTGTGTCCAGAAGCGCTTCGTTAATTCCCCCCATAGGATCTCCATCGATTAATGTAGCTGCGATTCGAGCGGCTTCGTTGGCTTCAGGAATGAAAGTAGGATTTGGTTTTCCGACGCCTGACACCGAACGTAATTTAACTTTTCGTTTACCGTCCGACCGCCATTTGAGCCGGATGTTGTTGTCGTAACTTTGCATTACAAGCAAGATGACGGAACGTTCGGACCAGCGGTAGACTGACAAACTTTTTAAAAAGCGCAATGGATGTCGGAGAACTGAGCACAAAAACTTTAAAGGCCTGGGGAACTTGCCGTCACCGTCGACCAGAGTTGTAGCGAGAAGCCCTAAAGCATTCGACCCTTTTGGGTAGCGAACTCCCTCTATGTGAGTATTCGAATTGGGATGAATAGATGAGGAAATAGCAACCCCCACGGAGTGATCCACATCCGCGTTTTTAGCAGTTGCACCGACAATAGATTCAGAGTTTGTTCTAACTAAGTCGCCAAGGCGATGAGATAAATTCGTTAACCTGCCTTTGCTTTGCAACTGAGCTAAAAGTTTGACTGTCCCCAGAACTCCTGCAGAAAAAATGATTTGTTCTGCTGTAACTGTTAATTCTTGTGGCTTGATCCATTTGCTGGGATTTTCTGCCGATAACCGGAACCCGCCACTTGGCAGCTCTAACAGGTCTGTGACTAACCGGTTGGGGAAAACGTCAGCTCCGTTTGACTCTGCTAGGTAAAGATAGTTTTTGTCCAAACTATTTTTTGCTTCGTGTCGACAGCCGATCATGCATGCGCCGCACTGGATACATCCGACTCGTTCTGGTCCTAAACCTCCAAAATAAGGATCTTTGGCTCGCACGCCGGGAGAACCAAACCAAACGCCAACCTCGGTAGGGGTGTAGGTCTCTGACACACCCATTTCTTCACTTATTCCACGGAGGACTGAATCGTTAGGGTTATTGTCGGGCGCTGTGGCAGAGCCAAGCATTTTTTTTGCTTGCCGATAATGTGGCTGTAACTCTCGTTTCCAATTACTGATTGAAGCCCATTGCTTATCATCGAAAAACGCGTTCGGAGGCTCATAGAGAGTATTCGCATACACGAGAGATCCTCCGCCGACACCTGCGCCGGAAAGTACCAAAGCATCGCTGAGCAGAGTCATTCTTTGAATGCCTCTCAGCCCTAGCTTGGGGGCAAAAATAAATTTTCGTAGGTTCCAATTGTTCTTTGGATAATCAGAAGGCTTAAAGCGTTTTCCTGCCTCGATAACAGCGACTCTGTAACCTTTTTCGGATAGACGCATAGCGGAAACGCTGCCACCGAAACCACTGCCAATGATCACTACGTCATAATCAAAAGAGGTACTGCTAGCGAATGATGAAGAGTCCGCTGGCCGCATAACCTTCGACCGTACAGCCCTAGCCAGGTGAAATAATAGAAATTATAAAACCAAATAGTAGGAGCTATACCTAAGACGTTCAAAACGCTTCTCACTCAACACAGCGATCCACTTAGATGTCTTCAGGAAATCGACAGTCCAAACAGCGAGCTTTGTTGCTACGGTTGGGTGATCATCGTGAAGAGCTAAGGGGAAATTATGAAAGCATGGCGATTAGACGAACTTGGAGATCCTTGGGACGTTCTAAAACTTCAAGAGGTAGATTCTCCTCTCCCCGGAGATGGCGAAGCGCGTGTTGAAGTAACAGCTTGTGACCTTAACTTTGCAGATATTTTGCAATGTCAGGGAACGTACCAAGTGAGGGTAGAGCCCCCTTTCACGCCTGGCATGTCAGTAGCCGGCACCGTTCAAGCAGTAGGAAACGGCTGCGATCTAAAAATCGGTGATCGCGTTTTAGGCATGACTTCGTCAGGGTGGGGTGGATACGCAGAAGAAGCTTTAGTTCGAGGAAGCGACATGCGAATTGTGCCCGATAATGTCTCGTTACCCGCGGCATCCGCAATGAACGTTATTTACGGAACCGGCTGGGTAGCTTTACATCGGCGCGGCAACATGCAGCCAGGAGAGACAGTGCTCGTGTTAGCCGCAGCAGGCGGCGTAGGATCCGCAGCAGTTCAAATGGCAAAAGTTCACGGATGCAAAGTCATAGCTGCTGCCGGAGGGCCCGAGAAAGTTGAGGTTTGTCGGGAACTCGGTGCAGATGTCTGTATCGACTATAAGTCAGAAGACCTGTACGAAAAAGTAATGGAAGCCACTGATGGTAAAGGTTGTGACCTCATCTACGATCCGGTAGGCGGCGAATATTTCGATATCGCTCGACGGCTTTTAGCTTGGGAGGGTCGCCTTCTGGTAGTTGGCTTTGCGAGCGGAACTATCCCATGTGCACCAGCTAACCACGCATTGGTAAAAAATTATTCGATTGTAGGAGTTCATATGGGTGGCTACCGCCATCGAATGGATGACGTTTTAGATACATGTTATGACGACCTATGGAAGCTAGTAGCTTCTGGTCGCTTAGAGCCTCTTGTCAGCAGCGAACTACAACTTGGCGAGCTAAACGATGGCTTAATTGCGTTATCGAACCGTTCATCAACTGGGCGCCTTTTATTAAGACCTAACCCTTAATAAAGAAATTCAAGAAGAAGAGCTTAATAGTGCTCTAAATGGTCCAGTGAGTAGCCGTTATCAGCGACTATGGTTAAGTTCCAGAGGCAGTTTGAGGTGTTCTATGAGCGAAAAAGTGAAGCGTACAAAAAAAGATGAGAAGCCTCAGATAGAGGAAGTCTTAGCCTCGCGCGATGAGGCTCATTCTGCTGGAAGAGAGCTGGTTGTTTCTAGGTCGTTGAAAGTTGGTCGTGCTGATGATCCCGAGGAGGGTCAGGCTGACCGGATGGCTGATTTAGCTTTGAGGCATCTGAATTCTGGCGTGAGTGCTTCGACTGTTGGCGTTTCTAGGTCGTTGAAAGTTGGTCGTGCTGATGATCCCGAGGAGGGTCAGGCTGACCGGATGACTGAGCTCGCCTTGAGGAAAATTTCTGGTTCTGAGAATGCGAATACAGCCTTGAGGAAGTCATCTATAGATGATCCGTTAGGCGGTACAGCCGTTGATTCGTCTGTCGAGAGTCAGATCCAAAGCAAGCTCGGTGGTGGTTCGACGCTTCGGGAGCGTGAAGCTTCCGGTTTCTCAAATGCTTATGGTGTGGATCTTTCTGGTGTTCGTGTTCATAGTGACTCAGTTTCGGACGATTTGAGTAGGTCGTTGCAAGCTGATGCTTTTACTGTTGGTAGCGACGTTTTTTTTCGTGGTGGTCTATACCAGCCAGGTACAGGGGCAGGGGATCGTTTATTAGGTCATGAACTTGCACATGTAGCGATTCAAAGTGGTCATGGGTTGGAACGGATGCGCTCGAATACAGATGACGTGGTAAAGCGTTCCGTTCCAGATATTCCGGAATCGTTGCCGGCGGATTTTGCCGACATGTCAGCCAAGGATCGTATAGCTACTTTTCAAAGAGCTGATCGAGAGCGCGGTATGAATAAACCCGACTTGATTTCGCTCGCAGACTTTTCAAAAGCAGCCGAAGGTCGATGGCCGCACTACAACGAAAACGCGTCAGATATTTTGAAAGTAAAGCTAAAAGATTTCCACAACCGAGACGATTTCTCCGCAGACGAAATGTATTCGATCTTGACTGCTATAGAAATGATTTGCTCCGCATATCTTGATCGTCGCACTATTGAGTTGGCAAAGAAAACTGGAGACAAGGAAACGGGAGACACTCTTATCCAGGCGCATAAAGAAGGCAAAGTGATGGCCATCAATATGCTTCTGATGCAGGCTCAGGCCGGGAAAGATAGTCTGAAACAGTACCTATCTTCAGCTGGTGCGGCACTCAAGATTGAGACCGATGTAGGGGAGAACGACAAAAAAGTCATCAAAATGAAGGAAAAGTACACCGGAGAAACAGCTTCCGGCTTCTTCAAAACTCTCGGTACTAAATTGACGCAAGCTTTCCTGAACGTGCCAGGTTCAGTGGGCGACGACAAAGGCGGATACGTAGAACTAGAAACAGATTTACTCTTTGGGATAGCGCCAGGCGTTAAAGCCGGCATAGTGACTATTCTCAAAGCGGAAAGAGAGCATGGATCGGGCGCAATTAAAGCCGAGTTCGTATTGAAGGGTAG
>CAJQGN010000258.1 GCA_905477545.1 uncultured Acidimicrobiales bacterium
AAGGATTTCGCAGATCTAGGGGGTCAGGCAATAGAACCAGGAACCGATAATGGTGACGGCCCGGTAGTCGAGGCATTTCGTCCACCATCAGATGACAGTTTCGCCAAGCTCGCTAGGCGGCTAACTCACTACTGGGAGTATGGCCAGTGGTGTGATCCCTACACGGAGGGCGAACATATTCGTGACCACCTCCTGCGAGCAATCTACGGTACTATGGCCAATGTCAAGGCCATGGAGCCGGAACAATGGGCTAATTTAGAGTTTGACTGGGTGGCCCATGTTGCAGGACAGGGAGAGTTTCGTCGCTATATCGGCGATTATGTCCTTACTGAGACTGATATTCGCAACCACGCCGTTTTTCCGGACGCAGTTCTGAAGAACTCTGGAGCGTTCTGTCTCCACCATCCCATCCATGACGACTACGATTTTCGTCTAAAAAGCTGGACATGGGACACCCGTGATGACGAACCGTTTGATGTTCCGTTTCGATGTTTGTATGCAGCAAATCTCGATAATGTGATGATGGCTGGGAAACACATCAGCGTTACTCACGTCGCGGGTTCTGTCACTAAATTTATGGGTAACGGAGCTCAACATGCTATTGCGACGGCGGTAGCAGCTGTTTTGTGTAACAAATATGCTGCCACGCCCAGAAGTGTGCACGATCACCACTTAGGTGAGCTCAAAGCCCTTGTTGCGGAGGTTAGCGGTAATTAATGGCGAAAATCGTAGCCCAATATCCCCAGTTTAGTGGCCGCTCCTACGTGCGAAGCGGTCCGGCGCTACACGCAAGACGAGCAAGTACCCAGCGCGTCGAGCCGATGATTCTGGACACTAAAACTGGATTTGTGTGCTGCTTTCTGGAGAGAATTGTGAAGGCTCTTCTCAACAGTAGACGGTAATGAAAAATCGGTAACATCACCGCACGAAGTGCATATTATGTGATGGTGATGTTCAGTGATGTGTTCAGCCAACTCGTAACGTGTGAACTCGCCATTGGTTACGACACGAGTAACGGCCCCCGCTTCTTCAAGGATATTGAGGTTTCGGTAAACGCTTGATTGAACGAGAGAATCATCAGCGTCAACAATCTGACTATTTGTTAGGGGTTTGCCTGCTGATCGTAGAACGCTGACTAGGCGCCGTCGCACCGTTGAATAACGGTGCCCAGATTCAAACAATAGTGAATTAACTTTTTCGTTAATCGAATTGTCAGTTTCCCCGGTCACAGCATCAGCTTACCGACTTAGCTGCTAACGCGTAGAAAGCAATCGCTAGCAAATGATTAATGGACATGTTGAGGGTCATCAAGTATCAAGTTTTGACCGACCCTGAGGTGTTGGCCTCCGAAAGCATCGAGCAGATGCTTTTCCGTCAAGACATCCTCCGGCTTTCCAAAGCAGCAGGGCTCAGTACACAGAAGGAGAACTTGATCAGAGCGTCGTGCGTCATCGAGGCTGTGAGTAGTGAGAACGACGGTGCGGCCGTCTGTGAGTTCCTGCTGGATTACCTCAATAATAACGGAACGAGAAACAAGGTCAAGGCCGTTGATTGGTTCATCTAGCAATAGTGTTTCTGATTCTTGGGCGAGCCCTTGGGCTATGAGCGTACGTTGACGTTCGCCTCCTGAAAGCTCGCGAAACTGTCGGTTAGCTAGATGCTCGATATGTAGACGCCCGAGCGATCTATTAACTGCATCGCGATCTTCCTGGTTCAAACGCCGAAAAAAGCCACGGTGTGGATATCGGGCGAGCGAGACTACGTCACGTACGGTAATTGGAAGCGATTGTTCAACTTCAGTTGCTTGTAAAACAAGTGCTGGGTTGTTGCCCTCGACAGTCAAAGTACCAGCGCTCAACTCAACGGTCCCCGCCAAGGCACTTAACAGAGCTGACTTTCCCGCGCCATTAGGACCGATGATGCTGAGTAGAGAAGCTTTTGGAATATTTAGATTAACTCCGGTTACAGCTACCTTGTCGCCGAAACGTACCTCGAGGCCCGATGCCTTAATCGCTATGTCCACAAAGGGTAGACTAGCAACAAAAATAAGAATCATTCTTATTTTTGTTGATTTTGACGTAATATGTGGACGCTCCACTTATATAGTAATGATTCTTATTATTACATAGGAGAAATCGTGGTCAAATCTCTGCGTTCGATTTTCGTATCATTGAGTGCAATCCTACTTATTCTTGCTGGTTGCGGGAACGATGAGGCATCGGTCGCCGACAACTCATTAGCGGACAGTTCGTTAACAGTTGTTGTCACTACCAACATCCTTGGTGACGTAGTCGAGCGACTCGTCGGAGATCAGCTAGTAGTTGAAACTATTATGGCGCCAGGCGCTGATCCTCACTATTTTCAAGCATCAGCTAAACAGGTCAACCAGATGATGACTGCGACTGCGATTATCGCAAACGGAGCGAATTTCGAGGAAGGGTTGCTAGACATATTAAGCACCGTTGATGCTGAGGGAGTTGCCCTCTTCGACGCTATGGCATCTGTCCAGGCATTGGAATTCGGCTCTGATGATCAAGATGTTCACGATGATCACGATG
>CAJQGN010000259.1 GCA_905477545.1 uncultured Acidimicrobiales bacterium
CTCGGCTCGAAGCGTTTGCACTATTGAATATAGTGAACGAACCGACCCACCGACAGCAGTTGCTGGCACCGAAGGAATCCATAAACTAGTCAAATGGTCGGGTTCGAAACTTCTATCTAAATTATCCCATTCAACATCAAATACTGATTCGTCGTTAAGACCCAATCTTTGAAGAACCGTTACATTCGGCGAAACGTCACTGTCTAGCGACAATTTTATATCCGAAAGCACAAACTGGCTATCGCATTGAGCCACTAGGACCGACCCTACGACATTTTTGATTTCACTAGTAAAACGGTGACCATCTACGAGCGTGACCCCCACTTCAACAGGGTCTATACCAAGTCTCGCCCAAGCAAGATCAAGAAAAGATATCGCTGGTTCGATCCGCACCGAAATTCTTTCTTCAAGTCTAAGTAGCTCCACTGTTCGTTCAGCGATGAGCGGCGATCCGGGAACTAGGTAAAGAACAGAGCCGTTAAGGATCGCGGCCTCTACTAGCCGCTCGGCAATGTTCACATACACATGCTCTAAAGTTTCAGCTTCATCATAAATTCGGTCAAATGACTCTGCATGTGCGAATATTTTTGCTGCAGGATGACTTCGAGTTCGTATATAGGTTAAATGCTCTCGCGAAAGACGTTGAACGTTACTTGGCACATAATCCACATCAGCTGGGCCCATCCCAGCCACTATTACTGTTGCCATATGATTACAAACTCAATTCAGACTTATAGAAACTGTTGCCGAAGACCAAGTCCCTATAGCCGAGTCAACTTGAACTGAACTCGCGCGTTTCACAACTTCACTAGCAAGTAGCTCGTTGCCAAATGGTCCTAATTGGTCTTTGTCTATCTCGGCAGATTTGATTTCCGACACGTAGAGCGAGATCCAAAGTTCACCAGTATCACTGAACTGAGAATAAGTGAGACTTGGTTTAGAAAACTCCCCGACCCCTAGCTCACTCAATGGTGCAGCCATCTCACCAAGATTTTCTGCCCAATCCAGAAGATTGGCGCAACCCATTTCACCGCCAGGCGCCGAAATAGTCGGTAAATTCACTTCATCAGCAACCAGGTATGGGTCTTCTCCGCTGAGGATTCTTCCTATCGCTATCTCCGAGTCATTTTCTGAGTCAAGACCTAAAACCGTTATGCAGTGTGGCGTAGCAAATTTTACCAGTCTCGGGTCTTCTGCGAACGCCTTATCTCGGGCATACACTTCAAAGTCACCTTCCATATGACCTTGCACAGCTTCATTTATTTCGACGTCATTTTGTGCGAGATCAAGATCAAATCCCAATTCCACCATAGCAATAGCGCTTAGACGCAGACGCAGCATTGACGTCAATCTTGCCACCACAACAGACGGATCAAGAGTCTCACTTCGACTAGATGTAGAAGATGGCATTTCATCGAGGCTGGCTAAAACTTCACCAATTGTTATCGCCCCACCTGGATATCGAGCACCAACAAGCTCAAGATTACTAAACGTTGCAGCAAGATCGAGGTCCGAGCGATCTACGACTCCATCTGAGTCAACGTCGACCTGATCAAAAATTTCATCCCTATCTGCATTTAAAGTCGCAGAATTTTCCAGGCCATCAAGATTCGAGCATCCAACATTAAAACCCAAGACACAAAAACTCAAAGCGACTACAGAAAGATATTTTTTAAAGGAGGGAGGGAGACTCTTCACACTGTTGAGGCTACGGCCTTTATTCCTCAACAGTAGGCCTTAACTCCTGCAGAAAAGAGAAAAGGCGTCCAGGTAATGATGAATCGATGGACTTGAATGAAAGAATGATTTCTTTCAAGTCAGCTTTATACAGGCCTGACGCCAAAGGAAAAACAGTAGCTAGTCGGCGAAGTCTTAGCTGCTCGCTTTCCTTTAAGACTACGCCTAATAATCTGACTTTCGTTCCATGCGACACTGATATCTCGGAGATAGACAACCGAACACATTCTGTGCGGAGTAAGCCAATGTGCAACAAGATTTTTGCAACCTCAGGAACAGGTCCATATCGATCAGTCCATTCGGCCTCAATATCAACTACTTGAGACAACTCGGTAACCGAAGCTAACCGTCGGTAGGCCTCTAATCGTTGCTCTTGTCGCTCTACATAAATATCTGGCAAGAAAGCCTGGAGC
Source organism: uncultured Acidimicrobiales bacterium (assembly GCA_905477545.1). Lineage (GTDB taxonomy): Bacteria > Actinomycetota > Acidimicrobiia > Acidimicrobiales > Poriferisodalaceae > UBA9040. The sequence goes on from CAJQGN010000259.1 coordinate 2,151, forward strand.
GGTAAATCTAACGAAATTTCATCAGGAGCGTCTGGTGTCTCGCCCTTAAGGTCTGCTACGGCTTCTGTGACCATCTCGCAATATAGATCATATCCAACAGCCGCAATATGACCGGACTGAACCCCGCTCAGTAGATTGCCAGCTCCACGAAGTTCAAGATCACGCATGGCGATACGAAACCCCGAACCTAAAGCAGTTGATTCTCCTATTGTTTTAAGTCGCTCATACGCTTGTTCACTTAATGTTCTATTAGCGGGGTGAAATAAATACGCATACGCTCGTTGACCAGATCTACCGACTCTTCCACGAATCTGGTGCAGTTGTCCAAGCCCTAACAGATCGGCTCTATCTACTACTAACGTGTTAACGCTCGGCATATCGATTCCAGATTCGATAATGGTAGTGCATACCAAAACGTCATAACGCTGCTCCCAAAAATCTATAACAACCTGCTCCAGCGAACCTTCGTCCATCTGCCCATGAGCTACTGCTATACGAGCTTCGGGCACTAGCTGGTTCAGATCGTGAGCTACTTGCTCGATATCCGCAACGCGATTATGGACAAAGAAAACTTGTCCATCTCTTAGGAGCTCCCGTCGCATTGCCTCTGCAACAGCTCGTTCATCATATTCGCCCACGTGCGTTAAAATTGGCTGCCTCTCCGCCGGAGCAGTTTGTAGGAGCGACAAATCACGGATACCGGTCAGACTCATTTCCAAAGTTCGAGGAATTGGTGTTGCGGTCAAAGTTAAGACATCTACATTAGCTTTGAACTGCTTGATTGATTCTTTATGAGTAACCCCAAATCGTTGTTCTTCGTCTACGACTAATATCCCTAGGTTTTTGAATCGAACATCTCCTGAAAGCAATCTGTGCGTTCCGATAACCACGTCGACGCTTCCGTCTTCGATGTCGCGCACAACTCCGCGTTGTTGAGCTGGTGTCAGAAAACGACTCAAGACTTCGACCCGCACTCCATGCTCTTGATATCGTTCTACGAAGGTCTGGTGATGCTGCTGTGCTAGAAGAGTGGTCGGCACAAGAACAGCCGCCTGAAGTCCATCATTAACAGCGCAGAAAGCAGCACGAACTGCTACTTCGGTTTTGCCAAAACCGACATCTCCACAGACTAAGCGATCCATGGGAAACGCAGATGCCATATCCTTCAGCACGTCGTCGATAGCCGTGACTTGGTCGGGTGTTTCGCGGAAAGGAAAAGACTCTGAAATTTCACGCATCCAGGGAGTATCTATAGGAAATGCATGCCCTTCGACCGCAGTTCGCTTTTGATAAAGCACGACTAGCTCTTGAGCTATTTCATTTACAGCAGCCCTTACTCGAGCTTTTTGCTTCTGGAACTCAGTCCCGCCCATCCGGCTTAGCGAAGGACTTTCGCCGCCAAGGTAGGGCCTGATCAAATTAATCTGGTCGGTAGGCAAATAGAGCTTATCACTCCCCCTGAAATCTAAAACTAGATAGTCCCGTTCCGCTCCCATCAACTTTCGATTTACTATTCCCTGGTATTTCGAAACACCATGATGGTAATGCACTACAAAATCACCAGGGCTCAAATCGTCAAAAGCTGTTTGCGCTCCCCTTCGAGTTTTAGGGACGCGATGCGTTGTCCTTCTTCCTGTGAATTCACGTTCCGTAAGCACAGCTACACCAAACTCTGGTGCTACAAAGCCAAACTCTAGGGAAGCGACTACAACATGTCCTCCTCCTTGGCCATTATAAGAAAAAGAGTCAACGTGAAGAGAAAGTTCTATTCCCTCATCGCTCAATGTATGTCTTAGCCTCTCAGCAGAGCTTTCAGTGTCCGCTGCGACTACCAAGGTTCCATTGGAACCTAAAACTGTTTTAATTTGGCTTAGCAGCCTTGCCGAATCACCAGCTAAAGTTTCCCATTGCTGAACTTCGATTTGCTGGCTACCGCCTACTATTGGATTGTTGTCCAGTGTTAGTACTGCTGCTTCAGACCTCTCTATTAGTCGCTCATAGCTTACATACAATGACGGAAACGCTACCGGCTCGCCATCTTCAGTCAACGCTCCCCAAGTTCCAGCCAAACTTCGAGCAAGATCTCGTTCTTCGTCCTTGAGATCAATAGCTTTACGACGCAATCTGCTTGGCTCCACCAGAACTACGTGCCCAGCCCTACCCAATAAGTCTGGAAGAACCTGATTTGTGTCGACGAGCCATGGGAGCCAAGACTCTAGACCATCGAACAGTTCGCCATTAACTATTTTTTCCCAGTGTTCAGTACCCCATGGTGCTGTCATCTTAAGGTTTTCAGCTTTTTCGCGCATTTCTAGATCTGGCCGTAATTCGCGAGCCGGGACTATCTTCACCTCTTGTAAATCAGCCATTGACCTCTGGTCGCCGACATCGAATTCTGCTAGCCGTTCAATTTGGTCGCCCCAGAAATCTATTCGGATAGGAAGATCTGCTGTCGATGGGAAAACATCAACTATCCCTCCCCGCACAGCCATTTCTCCTCGGTGTTCAACCTGGAATTCTCGATGATACCCATAGTCAATTAGCCCTTGAACAAAAGCTTCTCTTGAGAATTCTGCTCCCCGGCTCACAGTTAAGGTCGAAACGTCGTCGCTCGTCGTAACCAGCCTTTGGAGAATAGCTCTTAATGGTGCTACCACTACATCTGGTTTATTATCAGACCGCAATCGACTCAAAACTTCTAGACGCCTCCCCATCGTCTCGATACCTGGGCTCAAGCGCTCAAATGGTAATGTCTCCCAGGCCGGGAAAATTTCAACGTGACTCTTCCCCAGCCAAATTTGTAGATCAGCCGCATAATGTTCTGCCTCTGACCCTGTTGAGGTAACTACCAAAATAGGTTTTCGAGAACTGAGTTTTGCCATCGAAGCGACAAAGTACGGCCGAGCATTTTCCGAGACAGACACATGCGCTGATTCTCGGCCCAAAGTTTCTAAAAATGCTGACTCCCCTGAAATTTTTTTCAAAACTGCATTACTGAGTCCGCTCTCTGAAAAAATACTTGAAACTTGAGATTCCATCATCGCCTGTTAAACATTTGCATGGCTTCTTCCAAACCATCTCTGATAATTGATTCCAAAGCATCGCTGGCTAACTGAACACAATCATCAAAAGCTGCTCGGTCAGATTTAGATGGCTTCTTAAGAACCCAGTCTTTCCCGGCCCCGGAGCTCGGAGGTTTACCAACACCCATTCGCACTCTCACGAAATCATCTTCGCCTAAATGCTGAACTATGGATTTCAGCCCATTGTGTCCTGCCGTGCTTCCACCACATTTAAGTTTTAGCCGACCAGGATTAAGATCAAGCTCATCGTGAGCAATGATTATCTTCGCCGGCTGGTCAATGCCGTACCGTTTTACTAAAAGCCGCACACTTTCACCGCTCAGGTTCATAAATGTCTCGGGGCAAGCTAGTACAATCTGTTTTTTCTCTAACGTTCCTTTGGCTACAAATGCACGCTCGTTACGAGATCGTCTTAATGACAAATTACTTCGAGCAGCCATGTTCTCTACGACTTCTGATCCTAGGTTGTGCCTAGTTCCAGAATACCTATCGCCAGGGTTACCCAATCCGACTATTAGATAATCCGCAGCTGTTCCACGCCGCTCAGATGCCCGGCGAAAAATCGACACTAGAAAAAAACTTAATCCCCAGCGCCGTCGCTGTCACCAGCGGCTGACGCCTCAGCATCTCCACCATCAATAGCGTCATCTCCGTCAACTGCAAGTTCATCTTCAGTTGCATCGGCCAAAGTTGCTCGGCTTATCTGAGCAATCGCTATGACAGTTTCTAATTCTAATTGACTAATCACACCGTCCGGGAGCGTCAAGTCAGAGACTCTCAGCGGGGTCTCTATGGCTAGCTCTTCTATATCTATTTCGAAGCTTTGAGGAATTTGACCAGCTGGCGCTTGAACCGAGAGGGTCATTATTTGTTGTTGGACTACTGCACCCTGGCGACCAGCAGCAAGAGCTTCACCTGTTAAATTAACAGGGACATCCACAACAATGAGCTCATCAAGACGCACTAGCTGAAAGTCGACGTGCGAGACCTTGTTGGCAATAGTGTCTCGCTGCAATTCTTTAACGATACTTAAATAGTCTTCACCATCTACGTCTATCGTAATCACAGCATTCGCACCCGCAGCATTTAGCGCCGACCGAAATTCTAGCCGGTCCAAGGTAACCGGAATTGGATCCGAGCCATGCCCATAGATCACAGCTGGGATCTTATTCTCGTGGCGAAGTCGACGCGAAGAGCGGCTTCCTAGCGTACGACCTGTATTGGCCTGAAGTTTTAGTTCCGACGACATCCCTGAAGACTCCTGCAAAATGGGGGGAGGTAGTGACATTCTTGCGGAGCACCACCTGACGCGAGGGACAAGTGTAGGCGAGACTTCGCCAAACACCCACCTAAATTCGCTCTTGTTAAAAAACTATGTCAACTTTGATCACGAGTGATTGTCTCCGTCAAATATTTCAGACACCGAAGCGTCTTCGAATACTGCCTCTAAAGCATCGGCTAAAACCTCTGCGACACTTAGTATTTCAAGCTTTTCGAACTGTTTAGAATCGGGCAACGGGACGCTATTTGTGACAATGACTTTACTCAAGCGCGAGTCCCTCAAGCGCTCTACCGCCAGCCCAGAAAAGACGGCGTGAGTCGTAGCGCACAGAACGTCTGTCGCTCCATTGTCAAAAAGTGTGTCCACGGCAGCGCAAATCGTTCCAGCAGTATCAATCATGTCATCAATAATTACGCACGTTCGTCCATCGACATCTCCCATAACTCCCAATGCTTCGACCTCATTCGCTACTTGTAATGACCGCCGCTTATATATAGCAGCGACTTCGCAATCAAGGCGTTTCGCGTATCGTTCTGCAACCTTAACTCTTCCCGTATCAGGGGACACGATTACAGAACCACTTGGAATATTTTCTCTTAAATAGTTAATTAGCACGGGCGCAGCAGTCAAATGGTCGACCGGGCCTTCAAAAAATCCTTGTATCTGGCCGCTATGTAAATCGATACCGACGAGTCGCTCGGCCCCTGCAGTGTAGAGAAGGTCTGCTAATAAACGAGCGGTAATAGGTTCTCGTCCTTGGGCTTTGCGGTCTTGCCTAGCATAACCGTAGAAAGGCACCACTGCCGTGATACGTTTCGCCGACGCGCGCTGCGCCGCATCAACCATGATCAGCTGCTCCATTATCGCATCGTTAACACTCATATTATCGGCACTGGCATGGGACTGGATAATGAAAACATCGCCTCCTCGCACCGATTCTTGGAAACGACACTTAATCTCTCCATTGGCAAAGTCCGTAATACCAGGGTCACCTAGTTCGACTCCAAGATGGCTAGCTATTTCACTCGCTAACGAACGGTTAGCTCGACCGCTGAATAGATGAAGTCGCTTTTTAGTAACCAGCTCCATGAGTACCTCTGCCCCTAGTAAAACGAAGTTTATAATGGTCCAGTGACCGTACCCGAATCAGGCACTGAACTGGCATCTAATGTTACATAAGGGCCAATACGGCAATCGTTTCCAATCGCGCTACTGGTAATTATGCTCTTCCAGACTCTGCCACGATCACCGATACTTGAGTCGAATATCTGGACATCCGGGCCAATTTTTACTTCAGCACCCAAAACCGAGTTTCCTTTCACTGAACAGTTCTCATAAAATGTCACACCCTCAGCTATTTCGACCTTCGCATCGATTTGGCAAGTTTGCCAATCTAAAATTTCCACCCCTTGGCTAGACCAGTGTCGCTTAATTCGCTCTTGCATTTCTTTTTCACATACCGCAAGTTGTAACTGATCATTAACTCCAACAGCTTCAACCGGGTCATCTGCCGAAACTGCCAACACTGGATGTCCAGCCTCCTGAAGTAACTCAATCACATCAGTTAAATAGAACTCCCCTTGTGAATTATTTGTCACAATCTTTTCTAAAACGTCTGGTAGCAAGGTTCGCCTAAAACAATAAACCGAAGTGTTCACTTCTCGAATTTCTAGTTGAGATGGCAGAGCATCTTTATGTTCTACGATTCGAATAACACGTCCCTCTGCGTCACGAATTATCCGCCCATAACCGGTCGGATCGTCGACTAGGGCAGTAAGAATCGTCGCCGCTGCCATATTGTCGTTGTGTACTTTAAGAAGTCTCTTCAGAGTTTCCGGTCGCAACAAGGGGGTATCCCCGGGCAGGATCAAAACGTTTTTATCTCGGTTTCCTTTTTCGACTGCTCCTAAACCCCCTAGACCAACCAATGCGGCATGCCCAGTTCCATTTTGGGTTACTTGCTCCACAAATTTTAATGAAGCTTGACCAGCCGACTCCTCATGGAGCTTTTCCGAAACTTCAACAGATTTGTGACCCACAACGATAACTATCTCAGTCACGTTAATGTCCACGAGGACACTGACTACGAAGGACGTGAGAGGCTTTCCACACAGCAGATGAAGAGGTTTCGGAACCGAAGATTCCATCCTGGTCCCTTTTCCCGCCGCTAAAATAATGGCCGCCGTCTTTTCCCCTACAGGCACAAGTTAGTCCTTCGGTCAACATGTTCTGATACCGAAGACTTTAATATCTTCCGTGCCAGAACAAGCTATCTAGAAAGCTCGCGCCGCATTTGACGCCTCACTTGTTCGGGGAGGAGGGCTCGAACCTCCGTTGACTGGACCAAAACCAGTTGTCCTACCAGCTGAACGATCCCCGACCGCTCGGGCCCTTTCGAGCCCTTTACTTTTATTAACATCTTAACGACCAAAACCGCAGAAAAACGCTCTCAAGTTGGAACCTGGCATTTAGTCCGATACTGTCATCTTTCTCATGGGATCCCTCGTAAAGAAACGCCGTAAACGCATGCGCAAGAAGAAGCACAAAAAGATGCTTCGTCGGACACGTTTCCAGCGAAACAAAAAATAACAACTAAATAGCTAAACAGAGAAGCCTCGCTCAACAGATTTCGTAGCAATTGCGCTAACTCCCTGGAAGGTAACGTCTGAATAGTGTCCTTCTACGAACCAAGTACCTCCGCTTCCAGCTAGGCGAGCTTGCTGGCCTGTCGAGCGGCTTAAGGCGTCGCGCCATTCAGCGAGCTCCGGATATGCGTGAAGAGCAGCAGGTTCTAAATCGTTACCGTTTAAACCTTTTGGGCCTCCTAATTGATCCCAAGCTTTGTAAACAATTGGTGTGGAAACTCCAATTGGCGGAATCAAAAGCGTTAGATCCTGGTTCTTGTGAGGAAGATGGTCAACAATTTCTCCTACTCCCCGAACTCGTGACCGCCCACCAGCCAAACAGAAAACAACATCTGCCCCAAGCGCAAGCGCTGTCTCGGTATTTTGATTGCTGCTCCAACGCAATATTGCAGCGGCATCGCTCGATCCTCCGCCAAGTCCAGCACCTGCAGGAATGTGTTTCTCCAATTCTATTCCCGCAGTTTTTTGCACTGCTGTTAACGCTCTCGAAATCAAATTATCGTCATTTCCAGGAACGTCAAGACCAGATACTCCTGAAATAACTTTTAAATAGTCTCCTGATCTGACCTTTATCAAGTCGCACAAATCGATGCTAATCATCTCAGCATCAATCAGGTGATAACCATCTTCACGAACACCCAGAATTGACAATGAAAGGGTCAACTTCGCTGGCGCTACTAATTCTACGAGCTTCATCAAGTACTAACCTGTAGGTTAGCTTCCGCGAAACGAAGCCAAGTCTCTACATCTAATTCTTCGGGCCTTTGAGATGGTTTCACGCCAGAAATAGTAAAACTCGCTGAAGTCGTTACCCCTGTCAAACTTTTACGAAGCATTTTTCGACGCTGACCAAATGATAGGCGCAAAAGCCGAATCATTTCTTCGATTACTTCCGTCGATGTTTCCATCTGCTTATGGCGTTCGACGGCTACCAAAACAGACGCGACTCGAGGTTTGGGATAAAAGACAGACGGCGACACCGATCCGACAACCGTTGCTTTCGCATGAAGAGCTACGCGAATGGAAACAGCACCATAGGCGCTATCGCCCACTTTCGCAGCTATTCGTTCACCGGCTTCGCGCTGCACCATTACTAACATGCGGTCAACAGATGGGACTTCGTCTAGCAGCTCGATGACTAACGATGTCGCAATATTGTAAGGCAGATTCGCTACCAAATCCCATCCCTTCCCTGGGGCTAAATCCTGCCAGTCAACAGTTCGTGCATCTGCGTGGACAATGCGAGCGCCACCGTTTAAAACTTCAGCCAAGAGCGGTATCAATGCGCCATCTGTCTCAACGACTGAGACTTCCGCTCCAGTGTCTATAAGAGCTAAAGTCAAAGAACCCAAACCTGGACCGATTTCCACAACACGACTATCCGATTTGATTTGTGCTAACCGAACAATTTTTTTTACAGTGTTCGGGTCAACAACGAAATTTTGACCCAAACTTTTTTTAGGCGCAATTCCAGCTTTTTCTAGAAGCCTTTTAACTTCAACGATAGAGAGACTCACGAGATCACCTGCCAACGAGACCAGCCGAACTTTGATCGACACCCCGGCCATGGCTGCCAGCCCTGGGTCTCCCACAAGAGATTAGCTCGATAGATTTGTTCCATTCGACTGCTTGCCGATGGATTGGCTAGTCCGCCAACCCATCGCCAGGTAGAAAGCGAAAACTGCAGACCACCGAAATAACCGTTACCAGTATCAATTTCCCAATTTTGACCTGATTCACATGCGGCTAACTCATCCCACATATAGATAGGTGGCCAACTAGGGAGATAAACCTCATCCCATATATGGGGTTTCGTGACCTCGTCTTCAAGTAACACTTCTTCTTCTTCTGAACTCGGAGAACGCGACTCGAATTCTGTTTTTATTTCGTCAGGGTCCTCTTCAACCACAGTCGTCGAACTAGGAACAGCCTCTTCTACCTCCGGCACAACCACAGTCGTCGAACTAGAAACAG
>CAJQGN010000260.1 GCA_905477545.1 uncultured Acidimicrobiales bacterium
TGTAAATATTTTGGAGAAGATTCCGTATAAGACAGCTCCTGTGAGATATGAGTACACACTCACTGAGAAAGGGCGAGATTTATCACCCAGCCTGGTTGCTTTAATGAAATGGGGAGATCGTTGGTGCAGCGATGATGCTCCGCCGACTGTTCTGATTCACAGTGAGTGCGGAACGCCCTTGGAACAAACAACTAGATGCCCATCTTGTGAAGAGAACATCTACCCGTCTGAAATTCGTAGTCGCCCAGGACCTGGACAAGCGAAATTCGATAATCTAAAAGAGGTAAACAACCGGTGACTGTTATAACGCCTAGCGCAGCTACTCTTTCCAATCGATCTGAGTCGGTAAGTGATTTACTGAGTATGCCGTTACCTGAACTGTTGAAGCTTGCTGCTTCTGAACGAGATCGGCAATTTGGCACCCGCATTACATATAGTCCAAAAGTTTTCATACCGCTGACGATGCTTTGCCAAGATAAATGTGGATACTGCACGTTTGCGCAACCTCCGGCCCGTTTAGAAAATCCCTACCTTGAACCGGAACAAGTTTTGGAAATTGCTATGCAGGGGGCGTTGCAGGGCTGCCATGAGGCGTTGTTCACTTTGGGTGAAAGACCGGAGCTCCGTTATCCAGTTGCCAGAGATTGGTTAAGGGAACGAAACTATGACTCGACGATTCATTATCTGACAGATATGTGTCGGCTAGTACGGGACGAAACCGGCCTACTACCTCATGCAAATCCCGGAGCATTGCATAATGACGAGTTAAAGGCATTAAGAGAGGTTAGCCCGAGCCAAGGCATGATGATTGAGTCATTAAATCCGGATTTAGATTGTCACATCGGTGCGCCTGACAAGAACCCCGAACGACGCCTAGCAACACTTGAGTCCGCTGGAGAACTGCAAATCCCCTATACAACAGGCATTCTAGTCGGTATCGGTGAATCACTCAATGATCGAGTCGTGGCCCTGCAAGCAATTGCGGACAGTCATATTCGGCACGGACATATCCAGGAAGTAATAGTTCAGAATTTTTTACCAAAGCTCGGCACCAAGATGCACAAAAGTCCTCCGTGCCCGCCAGATGAGTACCTTCAAGCGATTGCGCTAGCGAGATTAATTCTTCCAGCGGATATCCATCTCCAAGCCCCTCCAAACTTATCTGATGAGTTCGGTGTCTTGTTAGACGCCGGAATCGATGATTGGGGCGGCGTATCACCAGTAACGGCAGACCACGTAAACCCAGAACGTCCATGGCCTGATTTAGAGCGACTCCGTTCAGTAACCGAGGATAGGCACTTTGTGCTGGCACCTCGATTAACTATTTATCCTGAGTTCGCTTTGGGTGCAGATACTTGGTTAGATGCTTCTAACAAGTTTCCAGTGATGGACAGGAGCGATGCAGAGTCTCTGGCTAGAGATGATCCTGGAAGTCAACTTCCTGAGAAAACGATGGAAAACAAAGACGCTGGGTCTGGCGCTGATGTCCTTGTCGCGGATGAGAATAGTACGCAATGGTACTCAGGAGGGGCATCATATTCTCCTGTCACCCTGGTACCTGGAAAGTCGTACGTTCGCGGTGAGCTCAAAGAGATTCTAGATGGGGTCCTAAAGGGTCAAGAAGTTGGTCGTGACCAGATTGTCACGCTCTTTGAGGCTAGGGGAACAGAAGTCGCTGCGGTAGCAGAGGTGGCAGACCAGCTGCGAAAGGATGCTGTCGGAGACAAAGTAACGTGGGTTCATAACCGAAATATTAATTACACCAATGTATGTACTTTCAAATGTCGGTTTTGCGGATTTTCTAAAGGTCCTTTGTCCTTAAACCTTCGCGGCACGCCCTACATGTTGACTCTCCAAGATATTCAAGAACGAGTTATAGAAGCAGCCAAACTTGGAGCAACGGAAGTTACATTACAAGGTGGTATTCACCCAAGTTTTGACGGTGACTATTACATTGATGTTTGTAAGGCAATTCATGATGTTGTACCCGATATGCACCTCCACGGCTTTACGGCTCTCGAAGTTATCGAGGGAGCAAAGCGACTCGGTGAGTCTCTCGTTGAGTATTTGATTCGACTAAAAGACGCAGGCCTGAAATCACTTCCTGGTACAGCTGCTGAAGTACTCGATGACGATGTCCGGACGATTCTTTGCCCTGACAAAATTTCAACCGATGAATGGCTAGAGTGCCACGAGGCGGCTCATTCTGTTGGATTGCATTCAAATATTACGATTATGTTTGGGTCTATTGAGAACCCCATTCATTGGGCGAACCACATAATCCGGACGCGTGATGTACAAAAGCGAACGGGTGGCTTCACAGAATGGGTCCCTTTGCCGTTTGTACACATGGCCAGCCCTATTTATCTGCAAAAACAAGCAAGGCGTGGCCCTACGTTTAGGGAGACTCTTCTTATGCATTCTGTTGGCAGAATCGCGTATGCAGGTTTAATCGACAATATTCAGATTTCTTGGGTGAAACTCGGACCATCGGGCGCAAAACAGATTCTTAATGCAGGCGCTAATGATCTTGGCGGAACACTTATGGATGAAAATATTAGTCGTGCAGCTGGCGCTCAACATGGTCAAGGTCTAGTGGAGAGCGATTTTAGGGCGATTGTTGAACCGATCGGTCGAAAGCTTAGACAACGGACCACGGGTTATGGTCAGGCAGATGGCGCCCCACAAGTAATAAGTGAGTCGACATTAACGGCCGATAATCCAACAGACCGCAAGTTAATTCCAGTAAATGCTCTCGGAGATAGCGTCTGATCTGAATGACTAATTCTTTAGGACGCCGGCTATAAGGCGAACGGCCCTTGCGATTCATTTAAAATACCGGCAGCTTTGTCGACGGCTCTTCTTGCTCTAGTGACGCGTTTTTCAATCTCAGGACGTTTCCCCGAGAACTCCTTGTCATCAATAGCCTCGCGCAGTGCTTCAATTGCAATATCGGCTAGATCATCGGAGATTGCCTTTAGCTGATCGCTTATGGCATCTAATTTTTCATTCACGTTTCATTGCCCTTGCGATAATCGAATCAACTAACTCAAGTGGGTGCTGAATGGAAACGCCTGCTTGCTGCAGGTGTAGCATACAACCCGGATTAGCGCTCACCACGTTGGTGCCACCGCTCCTATTAATTGACTCTAATTTCCTAGTACGAACTTCCGCAGCCGTTTCTGGATGAAGACTTGAATAAGCGCCTCCAGCTCCGCAACAGAGACCATCATCATCTAGCTCAATCGTTCCGATGTACTGATTCATAACGAGGCGAACGGCTTCGTGCGATCGTTGTACGTGTCTTAAATGGCAGGGATCCTGAACAATAACTGGTGGTTCATCGCTATTGATTTTCGGTAACTTGTCTAGATTCTCGGCAAGCCATTCATGCACATCGAACACTCGGGAGCTAAACGCTGCTGCTTTGGTCGTCCCAAGCAGGTGGCCATAATCCTTTAGTTGTGCTCCGCATCCTGCTGAGTCAACCAGTATCGGATTCGTCCCAGGGAAAGCCTCGATTACCTTGTTGGCGAGTTTCTTTGCCTTTAACGTCAATCCGGCGTGGACATGAAGCGCTCCGCAGCAACCAGCCTCATTCCCAGGTAGCCGAACTCCTGCTCCGGTGCTTTCAACTACTCGTTTTACTGCTGCGTGAGTGTCTCGCATCCAGGCATCCATAATGCAGCCAGTGAACAGCCAGACATCATCTCCGCTTGCCTTTAACTTTGTTTGACGAAGTGGAATCCTAGGAAGCGCCAAACGAGACGGAATTAGCCGTAACCGCTGCAAGACAGCGATTAGACGAGATCCCAAAGCTAGCAGCCTAGGCATTCCTAAAACGGAATAGCCCAATCTGCGATATCTAGGTTGGTAACTTGTCTGGTCCGCAAGTGCTTCACGTGTTGTTTCCATCATTGGCCCAAATGGAACTCCCGATGGACAAGCTGTTTCACAGCCTCGACATTGAATGCACGCGTCCATAAAACTAATGAAGGTATCGTCGGCTACACCTGCTGCCTCGACCTGACGCATTAGCGCAATTCTGCCTCTCGGCGAAGCCGTCTCCTCTTGAGTAACCCGATACGTTGGACAATGCGGCAGGCACAAACCACACGAGACACATGAAGCAAGGGCATCTTCGTCAATGCCTAACGAAACCTTGAAATTTTTACTCATCAGAATACCTCTCGGCCTGGATTCAAACGCCCTGTTGGGTCTAGCCGTTTTTTAATGTCACGCATTACTGTCATCGTAGAGAGGCTATTTTGATCATTGTTTATTGGTAGTGACAGATGGACCAATCCCACACCAATTTCCGCAACCCAATCTTGCTTATACAACTGTGGCAGTTCCCTAAGCAGTTTCGGTCTTAATGACAGGCGTCCTGCAAACGGAAGAGCTGGTGGACCAGAGCATTCTGACAGCCCCGTAACCTCCGCCTCCCTCGCTACATCGGCAGGGTGCCCTTCGAGAAGCACCCAAACTTGAATACCATTCCACAAGATAGAAGAGGGGCGATACAGGTTGCTCTGTAACTCAAATGGATCGCAAACACCGGTCATCCACTGTGAGCATCGTGGAATTGGAAGGCTTCGAACAGTTACCTCCGCCAGAAAACCCAATGTTCCCAGTGAGCCGACTAACAACCGGCAGAGGTCATAACCGGAAACATTTTTGATAGTTGGTCCACCAGACTTGACTAGCTTGCCTTCATGGTCCGCATGCCAGGACTCTAGCAAATAGTCCCGAACAGCTCCGTAGCGAAGCCTCCTTATGCCACTTCTCCCAACTGCTAATACGCCTCCGATGGTCGATTCGTCTTTGGCGTCAACCGGAAGCATTTGATTGTGTTCGCCTAATTTGTTTTGAATGTCGCCGATAGTTGTTCCAGCGCCACACCGGAGGGTCATCTCCGAGGGCGTGTAGTCATAGATACCAACAGGGGCCGAAATGGGTCTTGCGTTTGGGTCAATAGCGCCCCCTACACCCCATTGTGTTTTACCACCTACCACAGTCACTAAGTCTGTGCCAGCGACTGACGCCGCAAATTCTTGTCGTTCTGTCGTTCCTAGATTCATACCCACACGCCTTCAGGTACGTGCTGCTTGAAGCTGTCGCTACAACGTGAACCTGATGGCAGTATTTTCAATGGGTTTGCTAATCCTTGTGGGTCAAAGGCTTCCCGAATTAAATCCTGAGTAAACATGTCGTGTGCCGAAAACAGTAGATGCATAAAGTCTCGTTTTTCAAGGCCGATACCGTGCTCGCCACTTAAAACTCCCCCAGCATCCATTGACGCCTTAATGATCGCATCACCTGCTGAATGAACTCTTTCCAGGATTCCCGGCTCTCTGGCGTCATAAGCCAAAATCGGATGAAGATTTCCGTCACCAGCGTGGAAAACATTAATTGCGATGAGGTCGTATTTGTCGGCGGCTTGATAAACCTGATTTAGAACTTCTACAAGCTTGGACCTTGGCACGACAGTGTCGTGGAGATAGTAGTCAGGCTTGATCCGCGCTACCGCTCCGAAAGCGTTCTTTCGACCTTTCCACAACAACGCCCGTTCCGTCTCGTCTTTAGCGATACGCACTGAACCAGCGTTGTGAATTTTCGCTACGTCCTTGATTGTTTCGACTGCAGCTTCAACTGCACCACTCAGGCCATCGAGTTCAACCAAAAGCACTGCTGCGGCCTCCACCGGATAGCCGGCGTGAACAAAGGCTTCGATCATTCCAATGGCATTATGATCCATCATTTCTAACGCAGCTGGGATTATGCCGGCATTTATAATCGCTGATACAGCTAAGGCGCCGTCACTAACATCCGCAAAATCCAACAATAAGGTTCTTACATCTGGCGGGTTCGGAGTCAATCGAACAGCTATCTTGGTCGCAATACCCATTGTCCCCTCGGAGCCGATAAACAAGCCCCGTAAGTCGTATCCGGTTGGCTCAGGGTCTATTCCGCCAAGGGTTACAATTTCTGCGTTGGGAAGCACAACTTCAGCAGCTAGTACGTGTGACGTGGTGACACCATAAGCTAAACAGTGAGGCCCACCGCTATTGTTAGCGACATTTCCACCTATTGAACATACCTGTTGGCTAGAAGGATCTGGAGCGAAATGAAAGCCAAACTCCTTAAGGGCTTTACTTAGGTCGAGGTTCAAGACACCAGGCTCGACCCACGCTATTCGGTCTTCCAGATCTATATCTAAAATTTTATTCATTTTTGCGGTGGAAATAATTACAGGGTTTCCAACTGGAACCGCGCCGCCTGCGAGTCCGGTACCCGAGCCCCTGGCAATAAACGGTCTTTGGAAGCGGTTACAAATATTAACAATACCCTGAACTTCTTCTGCGTCCAAAGGGAAGCACACTGTCGATGGAACACCACTGAGCACCGATGAATCTTTGCCATAGAGCTGTAGCTCCATGTCATCAGCTCGCACACGGCTTCCGAGTAGAGCTTTCAATTCATCGAATATGGTTTTTTTTCTTTTAGAACTCATCACGTCACCTGATCCAAAAGAGCACCTACCAATATCGACGCTTAGCTTCAGTTGGCCTCGGCGTTCTTGCTCGACGTTGGTTCAAAGTCAGCATATTTAGCCGCTAGTTCAGAGTAATCATCCGCTTCATCAAGCTCATCGAAGTCTGAGACCTCGTCAGCCATATCATCGGTTGACTCTTCTGAAGCTTCATTAAATGACCCGCTCTCACGATCTCGAATAGAGAAAGGATCCGGCGCATCAAAATCAAAATTTTCTACAGAAAACGCAGCTGCGTTGTCGCGCTGAAACTTCCGCGCTTCTTCGTAGCGACGATGACGACCCTTCTTCACAGACGGCTCCTCGTCTCTCAACCGACACAGACTTAACACTTAATGAACCCGCTTGGCTCAAATACTAATACTTTATTTCTATCAGATCCTGAACCAAAACTTGGCTTCATAAGTCTCATTTATTACAAAATTTAAACTGTTCTATCTTCAAGAATCAATCCGGTCTCACGATCAAAAGCCAGAGCCGTCTTACCGTTAACCAGACTATGGATCCGCGTACCGACTAAATCACGGCGCCATCCCTTATTTAATCGACTATCAGTAAACCCACTCAAGAAATCCACAATGTCTGCCTTAGTTGCTAATAGCGCCGGCTCAATTGATTCATTCCTAGCTAGCTGCGCAACCCATGCAGAAACTAATGCTACAGCTGGCTTGAGTTCATTTCCCAATGCCGGTCGGTCATCGCTCGGCAGAGTCATCACATCCTCAGGTTTAAGCGATCTACCCTTAATTACTGCATTAAGAATCGAACTCGCTCCACCTTCTTTGAGGTATCGATGATCAAGACCTCTAATTTTTTTTAAGCTTTCGATATCTCTCGGCGATTGTTGAGCGACTCCCACTAATGCCAAATCAGATAGCACAAATCTGGGTGGTATATCGTTCGCTTGTGCCTTACGCTCCCGCCATTCAGCAAGGGACGCCGCAACCGCCTTAGCTTGACCACGTAGGTGTCGAGCTTCCTTAATACGGGTCCAGGCAAGTTCAGGGGTCAACAATGGTTTATTAGGGACTTTAGACCTATGACACTCGTCGAGGGCCCACTCCAATCTACCTAAACGTGTTAAATTCTCGGTTATCTGGTCATGCAGGGAAAACAAATAAGCCACGTCGCTGGCCGCATACGCCTGTTGTGTAGTCGTTAATGGTCTTTCAAACCAGTCGGTTAGTCGGTCGCCTTTAGCCAATTTAACCCCGCTGTATTTTTCGACTAAAGATGCGAGTGATGGAGTCGACATGCCAAGGAACCCAGCTGCAATCTGAGTATCGAATATGTGACGCGGAATTGTCCCACAGGCGCGATCTAAAACTTCTAGATCTTGTGAGGCCGCATGCATGACAATAGTCGCGGGTCCATCTAGCACACGCGAAAGCCCTTTTATATCTACTGCCACCGGGTCGACAAGAGCGATTCCGTTGTCACCAACAATCTGAATTAGTGCAAGATTTGCCCAGTAGGTTTTTTCACGGTGGAATTCCGTATCGATGCCTACGCGATTTGATCTGGTGAGGTCTTCGACAAAGTTGTCGAACACATGCTGATCATCTATCCACGTAAAATTGTTAACTTCAAGCCTCTCATTAGAAGAGTTTTTTTGTTCAACCAATCTGTTGGTTACTGTTCCTAACGATTGACTTCCATCAATTCTTCGGATCCGTTGAGTCATGAAGGACCCGATACCACAGCTTCACCTGAAGCTATCCAAGCGAGAGTTCCCCCGGCGACATTGATCGCGTTTACATCATTACTACGAAGGAACTGGCATGCTGTGGCGCTGCGTGCTCCGCTCCTGCAAATAATAAAAACTTCACGCTCCTTAGGAAATTCTTTAAGACGGTCAGTGATTTCGCCTAAAGGAATGAGAGGAACTTCCGGGACGCGCTCAGTGAGCCATTCATCTAGCTCTCTCACGTCTATAAGGAAAGCTCCGTTCAGTAATTTGTTTGCTAACTCATTGACCGATATCTCAGGAACGTTCACGGATTGTAATGTTAACTCACCAATTAGTTACTTAACGGTTTCAAGCAAAAGCATCTATGGCAAATCTAGGCCGAGTTGTGTTCTAGCTGACAATAAGTCGCTCATTCTATTAACGTTTAATACCTCAGAAATTTCGAAATTGACGGTCTCATAATCAAGTAATTTTAAGGCATCTTTCGGTGCCCGTGTCCCGGCAGCCCAAGCTGAAGTCAGAGTTGGTAAACAAGATTGGCTGTAAAAGCCAATCAATGGCTCTAAATGATTTGATTTAGCAATTACTGCCATAGCTTCCGTTTCGAGTGCTCTAGCAAGTATTTGCTTAAGTCCTGTTGCTGAGATTTTCGGGACGTCGCATGGACACACTAATAAACTCCCGACGCTTGATAGGCCACCGATTAGAGCTGACAATGGGCCTTTACCTGCCTCATAATCATTAATCTTTCTTAAGCTAATAAGTTCTGTGCCGCCCAACGCGACCACTTCGCTTACACCGGCGTCCACCATCGCTATCTCAATACGCTGGTACATCGGTGTTCCAGCGACCTCAAGCAGAGCCTTATCCATGCCCATTCTCGTGGATTTACCACCACAGAATATGGCTCCTGTTACTGTCATACGTTCTCAGGGATACCAGTCGGGTCCAGTTGTAATAAAAATTGGGCAC
>CAJQGN010000261.1 GCA_905477545.1 uncultured Acidimicrobiales bacterium
GTAATGGTTGAAGGCATTAGCACCATTGAGGCCATCCTTCCTCGAATCCTTCGCACTCGGTTCGGTTCGCCGTGCGCCATGTGCTTGATAACGGCGCTAACTCCGAGGGCTAAGGTTGCTGTGCCATGTAAAATTATTCCCGGTAAACCAGCGCTATGTGCGACTTCGGCGTCGGTGTGAATCGGATTCCATATTCTCGCTGACTCCGTGTAGGTATGTGCAGCTCCATGAGCTATAGGGATGGACACCTCATGAATTGAAGTTTCAGGCATAGGTCCAAGTATTGGCTCTGAGGGTGCTTCAGGGTCAGGCATGTCAGATCCAGAAACTCCTACACCCAAATATATTCCCCCCTGATAAGTAGTAGCTACAGGACAGCCATTACCATCGATCGTGTCAATTCGCATTGTGGAATAAGCGCCAGGTTTCTTTTGTTCAAGTCCGGTATACGTCAAGGAGGTACTTAAGACGTCGCCAGGTTTCACTAATCGGTGAACAATAAGATCATGCGATGCGTGAACACTTTGTCTAGTTTCCTCTCTCGTGATTCCCCACTTTTCCGCCAATTCTCTTCCAGCAACGATGACCGGCCATTCTGGGCATACCGCGAACATCGGATGAGCAACTATATGGTTTTGGGTACGTGTGTTGAAGTAGCAATCTTCAGTATCGCCCAGCGAAGCGGCGTAAGCCATTATCCATCGCTCGTCTATGTGGTGGGTAAGGGGACCAATACTATCTCCGACCATGTCCGATGGAAGCGGCATCTACTTACCTCTTGAGTGCTAGAGCTGATTGTGACAATAGTCTGTTCGGCTCAACTTTGACGTATTTACGACGTGTGTCCCTTATAGCTTTAGGTAGCAAAGAGAAGAGGTTTCCGCAGCCTGTCCGGTATTTCTCACATAGTTACCGCTAGTTTCTAATTTGATGTCAAGATTTTTTTCTTCCAGCGGCGTAGCCGGCGAAGGCTTTTTTAGATTAGTCAGAGGGACTATAAGAATTTTTGTTTTTCGTTGGTTGAGGCTAAACGTTGTTGGCATTGAACGGTTGCAGGTTGATGGAAAAGTGATTATCGCTCCAGTACATCGGTCAAATCTTGATGGACCTCTAATTGGGAGTAGCAGTCATCGTCGCGTCAGATATTTAGCAAAGGAATCTTTGTTCCGTTCTCGGGTCGCTGGCTGGTCCATGCGATCCTTAGGTTGCTTTCCGGTGAGGAGAGGTGAAGCAGACCTTGATGCAATGAGGGTTGCCAAGTCGATGCTTAATGAAGGTGATGCCATGTTGATCTTTCCGGAAGGGACACGACAAGATGGCGATGACATTGGTGAAATTTTTGATGGGACGGCTTGGCTGTCGGCCAAAACCGGTGCTCCTGTGGTACCGGTAGGGATAGTTGGTACTTATGAAGCTATGCCTGCGGGCACTAAAGTTCCTAAGAGGGTTCCGGTTTTTGCTTTTGTAGGGGAGGCGCTCGATCCGCCTAGTAATAGAGAAGGCGGTCCTGCAAAAAGATCTGATATGACTAATTGGACCGCAGAGTTAAAAAAAGCTCTCGAAGATTGCCAGCGAGAAGCTCGAGCGCTCGCTTCCAAGTCTGCCTAATGCGCTTTTATTGGGTTCAATCGCCGGTAGGGAGAATAGCCACCGCAGCGGCTCCGAATGCAGACCGGATGCTTGAAGAAATTATTGATATGCGGGAAGAGAAAGTTGAGTTTGTTCTTTCTCTTTTGCAAGTGAATGAAGCTACAGAAATTGGACTAATCGATGAGGAACTATCTTTGGGAGCTGCTGGAATAGGGTTTAGGCAGATTGCCATTGCAGACTTTGGGATTCCTGAAAATAGTTTGGAAATAGATTCTGTTATTGCAGATATGGCTAAATACCTTGAAACTGGAGGCTCTTTAGTTGTCCATTGTCGCGGAGGCATTGGCCGTTCATCGATAGTTGTGTCAGCAATCTTGACCCACCTTGGAGTCAAGAGTAGTGATTCGATGCGTCACATTGAGGAAGCTAGGGGTTTAAGAGTGCCGGAAACTTCTTCTCAGCGGGAATGGGCAATGCATCGTGATAGCTGCTAGTAAGTAGTCGCTGCTAATGGGGGAGTGTCTATGCAATCAGCAGTATGGAATTCAGAAAATGAAGGGCCACTAGCAGGTATTCGGATCTGTGACTTTACTGGTCAGCTTGCTGGTGCAGGTGCTACAAAAATATTGGCAGCTTTTGGGGCGGAGGTCATCAGAATTGAAAATCCGAGTAATAGAGGTAAATGGGATATTCTTAGAGGAGTTCCACCTTTCGTCGGTTCGAATCGAGGCCTAGAAGCAGGCGGTGCATTCAACAATCACAACGCTGGCAAGCTTGGTGTCACCCTTAATTTACGCGAGCCACGTGCTCGCGAGATTCTTGAAGATCTTGTTTCAATAAGCGATGCTGTGACTGAAAATTTTGCAGCAGGGGTATTAGATCGTCTCGGTTTCGGGTACGAGTCGCTAAAGTCACTCCGCGAAAATATTGTGTACGTATCGAATAGTGGTTTTGGTGCCACCGGTCCATATAAATCCTTTAAATCTTGGGGGCCGATAGCTCAAGCGGTGTCGGGTCTAACTTTTTCTTCAGGCTTACCAGATAGACCTCCTGCTGGATGGGGCTATTCGTTTATGGACCATACAGGCGCTTACTATATGGCGATAGCAACTTTAATGGCGCTTCTCCATTTGCGAAAAACAGGCGAAGGGCAATGGGTGGATATTGCGTGTATCGAGAGTGCCGGCACTTTACACGGAGCGGCGAGTCTTGATGCCACTGTTAACGACAGGCCGACAAGACGCAAAGGGATGCCAAATAGCAATAGATCGCAATCTCCGGCTATGGCTCCTCATGGTATTTGGCGCGCTAAAGGAAATAACGAATGGGTTTCTATAGCGATTCGAGATGACAACGACTGGGAGATGTTCGCTGAGGTAATTAATCAACTTTGGGCGCATGATGAACGTTGGAGAAGATTAGTTGGGCGACTTGCAGGCGAAAGTGAATTAGAAAGACTAATAGCTAGCTGGGTTCAAGAATTTACGAAATTTGAAGTCAGCGAAATGCTGCGCTCGGCAGGAATACCTTGCGGAGCTGTGCTGAAACCGATAGAACGAATTGAAGATGATCGGCGAACTGAAAAACTTTGGGTCGAAGTTGAACATTCTGAAGTTGGAGTTAGCAAAGTCGAAGGTTTGCCTCTGGAGTTATCGGAAACAAATTGGCATTTAAGTCGCGGGGCGCCATGTCTTGGAGAACATAATTCTTATGTGCTTGGAGAACTGCTTGGCATTAGCAAAAGTGAGCTAGAAGAGCTTGCTGAGTTAGGAGTTATCTAATGAGTGCTCTGACAGGAATCCGAGTTGTCGAACTCACATCTGAACGATGTGCACTTGCTGGAAAACTTCTCGGCGATATGGGTGCAGACGTTATTGTCGTTGAGCCACCGGGAGGATCACCTACGCGACGATATGAACCGTTTGCAGATGACTCTGGAGAGATGGAAGATTCGTTGTACTGGTGGTATTACAACACTTCTAAAAGGTCAGTAGTGGTTGATTTAGGAACACCCACTGGAGTAAGTGATCTTAGAAGTTTAATTAATTCTGCGGATGTTGTGATTGAAGCTGAGCCTTTAGGATCACTATCTGATCTTGGTGTTGATTGGGAAGACTTTTCGAATAAACGAAATGATTTGATTTGGGTTTCAGTTACTCATCATGGAAGAAATGGGTTAGATCCTGCAGCTACTGACCTAACTATTTTGGCGGAGGGTGGGCCTGTTTGGTCGTGCGGCTATGACGATCAAGAACTACCGCCAATCAGAGGAGGTGGAAATCAAGCATTTCATGGAGCATGTCAATATGCGGTTGCTGGAACTTTAGTAGCTCTTCTGTGGAGAGAAACATCGGGGAAAGGTCAGTTAATTGACGTTTCCATGTTGGGTGTAGCAAACACAACCACTGAGATGGCTACGTTATGGTGGCTAAACGGTAGCCGCGAGGTCCAGCGTCAGACTGGTCGGCACGCTCATCATAGTCCCACCGAGTGGACGCAGATTCAATGTATAGATGGTTTATGGTTTAACACGGGAGTTCCTCCGCGTACGAAGCCTGAATTTGTTGCTTTGCGAAGCTGGATAGAGGAACTGGATTTAACCGAAGAGTGTGCTTCATACGAAATTCTAAAGCTGGGCGAAAAATTCGAGCGAATAGGACTCTTTGAATTAGATGAGGACCCGTTAGCCGGTGAAGTTTTTCAAGCTGGAAGAGACGCGATCACTTTTTTGGGTTCGCGTCTTAATGCCTATGAGTTGTTTGCAGGTTTGCAGCAACGAGGTATTGCCTGTGGAATTATTTATTCACCGGATGAGATGCTGAAAGATCCTCATTTCGTTGAGCGCGAATTCCCTACTGAAATTTCGCATGAGAATCGGGGAGAAAGTTACCTTTATCCCGGTGCGCCATATCGATTTAGCGAGACGCAATGGTCTGCATACCGCAGCCCTGAGCTCGGCGAGCATCAAAACCTAATCACAAGAGATGATTTATAACTTGTTTCCTGAGATAGAGAACCTTAGCGACCGTTAACCATTTGGTGTTTGTTCAAGGTGGCTAGCATGGGAGCGAGCTGCCTTCGACAAATTTCTAACTTCGTCTCGTTCTTCATCAGTCAGGCAGTCAAAGTCAGCTGAGTGAAGACGATCCGTCAAGTTTTCTATTTCGTTTCGTGAGTCATTGAGATCAGAAACATCAGGGTAAGGCTTTTGCCATCCGAAGAATTTAGCGTTCCATTCACCTGTTGGTCCGCTAAGGATAGCCTCCAACGGCCCCATCCCCATTGACTGGACTGCGACGGTATGGCGCCCGAAACGGAGTTCCCTCATGCATTGCGCTAATTGAAACGTTCTGGCTGGACCTGGCTCTGATGGAAGCTCCTGGTCTCGCCAGCCAACAAAAGTAGGAACTCCATGGGGCTGAGCATTGTCGACGATTCGTTCCAACAGCTCCCCAAGACGCTCAACGTTGGGCATCTCAGCCAAAGCTTCAGTTCCGTACTCTTGACAAATTTTTGCCCATACTTTTCCACCCTCGATTGGGTCAAAGGCTGACCTACCCTCAGTGACCATTGACCTCATGTATGAAGGATCCCAAAAAAATGCTGCAGCGACAACATTGTCTATTGGGCAATTCCCGAGTACTCCGAGGCGTCCAACGGCGTAGGCGCCCATGCCGTCACCCATTCCTGCTGCTTGAGCTTTTTCCTTAGTTGACGGTGCCAAAAGCCATGACATCGCTAACATTCCTAAAGACCCTCGCATGCTTCTCGCCACTGAAATACTGTCCATGTATTTGACCATAGCATTCGAGGAAAAAAGTTCAAAGCAGTCTTGGTTCTGCAGGTAAGCCCAAGGACCGTTCTCCGATAATCGTGCGCTGTACCTGAGACGTACCCCCACCGATTGTTAATGCTCTTGAATAAAGAAAACCATGATGCCATAGTTTCACGTTGGTCCCTAGAGGACCGACATCGGTGAGCATGCCATTGGCTCCAGAAAGGTCTTTGGCAAGGTTCATGACCCGTTGGCCATGATCGTCGCCAATAGCTTTGGTGACGCTTGCTTCAGGTCCGGGTTGCACGCCTCGAAGCTTCGCATCAAGTATCCGAAGTCTTAAAATTCTGAGGATCTCTGATTCGATATGTAAATCGATTGTTCGTTTTTTTAGTGTGGGTGAAATCGCAACTTTAGAGTCTTTGACAATGTCAATCAGGTTTTGTGCGGTGGGGCCTCGACCCCATAGAGCTCCTTCGCGACTAAGGGCAACGCGTTCATTAGCTAAAGTGATTTTGGCTAGGTTCCAACCATTATTTTCTTCGCCGATCAAATTGTGTGCAGGCAATCGAACGTCATTAAAAAAAACTTCGTTGAAATTGTGTTGTCCGGTCATTTCTGTCAAGGGTCGTATCTCAATACCTGGCAAATTCATTGGGCAAATGAAGTATGAAATTCCGCTCTGTCGTGTCTTGGTATTAGGATTAGTGCGCGCTAGAAGCACTCCGAATTTAGCGATGTGTCCGAAGGAAGTCCACACTTTTTGACCGTTGACGATGTAGTCGTCGCCATCTTTGATGGCAGTAGTGGATATAGATGCTAAGTCAGATCCCGCATTTGGCTCTGAAAAGAGCTGGCACCATATTTCTTCGGCGGTGAGAATCTTAGGTATAAATGTTTCAATTTGAGCTTCGGTCCCGGCGTGAAGAATCGTTGGGCCAGCGATACCAGTGCCTACTGTGTTAACCGGGCGACGTATCCCAGCGGCTCGTAACTCTTCGTCGATAGTTAGTTGCAAAATTGGGTCTGCATTCAGACCATATGGTTCAGGCCAATGAGGACAAACAAACCCTGCATTAGCTAATTCCACGGCCGTTGGAGTTGGATGTTCTTTAACCCATGCTTGTACGGATAAACGCCGGCTGTCATCTTCAGGAAGAATTTGTATAGCCACACGAGATGTTTACACCGTTGGTTTAAAATTTCCAAGAGCTGAGAAGTCAAAGGCAGGGTGTTTGGACTAACTTTTGAAGATAGGTAGATTTACCAATTGCTGGGGGAGACACAAATGCATGTTGGATATTCGGTAGCGTTCCAAAATCCTGAAAATGCACTCACAGACAAAGAAGTCTGGGATCAGGAAATGCGGATGGTCGAAGAAGCAGAAGATCTAGGTTTTGATTCTGTGTGGACGGTTGAGCATCATTTTACGGATTACACAATGTGCCCAGACCCTTTACAGCTTTTAACGTGGGTTGCCTCGAGGACCAATCTTATGGTGGGTACCGGAGTGGTTGTGTTGCCTTGGCATGACCCGGTTCGTGTTGCTGAACAAATCACCTTGTTAGATAATTTGTCCGGTGGTCGTCTAATTCTTGGTGTTGGGCGTGGAATAGCGCGAGTTGAATATGAAGGTTTCAGAGTTCCGATGGACACAAGCCGAGAGAGATTTCTCGAATATGCCCGGATGATTATCGACGGCCTCGAAAACGGATATATGGAGCATGATGGAGAGTTTGTTCAGCAACCGCGACGTGACCTGAGGCCAGCACCGCAACATTCGTTCAAGGGTAGAACATATGCAGCTGCAGTTTCCCCCGAAGGAATGCCGCTGATGGCGCAACTTGGAATAGGGCTCCTCGTCATTCCGCAGAAACCATGGGATGTAGTAGAAGAAGACTTTGCCGCATATAACAAGGAATGGAAACTTCACCATGATTTTGCTCCACCACCGCCATTATCAGGAGGTTTCTGTTTCGTAGATTCGAATTCGGGGCGTGCTGAAGATAAAGCTTTGGAACACATGTGTAATTATTATGGGACAGTAATGAAGCATTATGAGTTCGGTTCTAAGCGCCCTCATGAGGGTGTGAAGGGCTATGAATTCTATGAAGGAATAAGTAAATACATAGATCGCCATGGTGGTAGCGGAGCTGCGGAAGACTTTGCTCGTTTAATGCCTTTCGGAACGCCAGATCAAGTGTTAGAAAAAATTCAATTCATTAGGGATAAAATCGGGATCGCAGCGTTTTTCCCGAACTTAAGTTTTGCCGGAATGTCCTATAGTGAGGCTCGACGTAATCGGGATCTTTTTGCTAAAGAAGTTCTACCAGTTCTTAAGGAATGGGACTCTCCCCCAGTAGGTCTTGCCGCATCGAATGTTTAAAGAGCTCAGTTATGAATTCTGAGTAGGTCCACAACAAACACGAGCGGAGTATCAGGACCGATTGTGGATCCTGAACCATTTTTTCCGTAAGCAAGATCACTGGGTATGTGAAGTAACCGTCTTCCGCCCTCTTTCATACCAATCATCCCCTGATCCCAGCCGGGGATAACGCGACCTACACCAATTTGCGTTGTGAATGGTTGTCCACGCCTCCAAGACGCATCAAAAATGGTTCCATCTTCTAGTGTGCCGAGATAATGAACCGTAATAGTGTCACCAGGTTCAACGGCTTTATCGCTTGTTCCTACGGTTTCATCAACCATGAGCAATGAATCATTCTCGAGGGGTTCGACTACTGGAATTTCTGGCGGCGAGACCTCGACAATCTGCAATACGTCAACAACAAATGCTAATGATGAGTCGGGTCCGATAGCATCTCCCGCTCCCTGTTCCCCGTAAGCCAACTCAGGTGGGATAACTAGTAAACGGCGACTCCCTGATTGCATCCCAAGGATTCCTTGGTCCCATCCTTGTATGACCGCACCAACACCGATTAAGACAAAAAAACTTTGGCCTCTGTCCCATGAGGCATCAAACTCTAAACCGCTATCGAGAAGCGCTCCAACGTATTGGACTTCTATTAAGTCCCCTGCTTCGACTTGAGGTCCTTCACCAGATCGAATATCAGAGAATAAGAGCTTTGGAGGTGTTGACTTGCTTTTTGTGACGCTTATCACGGGTCTGCTGCTGTCCGTTGTAGACGAAGCGTAATCAAAAATTGATTCAGAAGAATTTGAACTGTTTTCCTGCGATTCTGAAGAGTCTTTGATATCAAGTGTCGTTTCAGTCGAAGTTAGAGATGAATCGGTAGTTGGCGAATCAGAAGAACAGGCAGTTGCAAATAAGAACACGCTAATTAGGCAGGTGAGAATTCTAACCATGAATATGAGCGTATGGAGTACTGCACCTTTTCTGACCGTCTCGATAGATAAGGTTAAATTATTCAATAGGTCGTGTCGCGAGGTGTCGATGCAGTTAGGTAGCTGGTTGGACGAGCGAGAATCACCTGCTGTTTTCGTACCAATATTTACTTTTTTAGATTGTCTCAAATGAGTGCGATATCAGTATTTAAACTAGAAGACATTTCGATTGAATGGCTGAACTCGATGTTTGCTGATTCATCCGATCAGGTAGTTGGGTTTCGTTGTAACTCAGTGGGAACTGGGCAGATGGGAGCCAACATTCGTGTTGAATTAGAGTGGAAGAGTAAATCTGTTCCATCAACAGTGATCATGAAGTTTGCGTCTAACGACAAAAAAACGCGAGCAACCGGCATCCAAACTGGTGCCTATGAAAAAGAGATTCGCTTTTATAGCGAAGTCAGCCATCTAGTCGATGTGGCCTTACCAAAGATCTATAGAGCTGAAATTATTCCCGGTACCGCAGACATGGTTCTTGTAATGGAAGATCTTGCTCCGATGGAGCAAGGTGATCAGTTGGTTGGTAGTACCTTTGAACAAGCACAAGTAGCAGTCAGGGAAGCAGCTAGGTTGCACGGATCTACTTGGGACAGTGATTCCTTAAGCTCAAAAGATTGGTTAACGAAACGCAAAAGTTCAGACATTGGCGATTTCGTTGCTTTAGTTCACCAATTGTTTTTTTCTTTTTTCAGTCGTTACAAAGGTGACGTGTCAAAATCAGCTATTGATGTCGGAAATAATTTTCTTCCTCTGATCCACAAGTGGCTGCGCACAGCGCCAGATCCGATTTGCTTAACACACGGTGATTTCCGTTTAGACAATTTGATGTTTGATATGGAAGTAGAAAGAGCCCTAGTAGTAGTTGATTGGCAAACGGTTAGTTTCGGAGTGGGGATAAGCGATATCTCATATTTTCTTGGAAGCGGTTTACTTCCGGCACTTCGCAGTCAATATGAAAAAATCCTCGTACAGGAATACTACGACGTTTTGAAAAGCTATCTAGAACCGCGTATTTACACTTTTTCAGAATGTTGGTATGGATACAGGAGGCAATCTTTTGGTGGGTACCTAATGGCTATTGTCGCAGCGATGCTCGTAGAACGTACTCAAAGAGGAGATCAGATGTTTTTAGCTATGTTAGAACGGCATGCAGATCAAGTGGTGCAGCTGGATGCTTTCAGCCTCTTGTCGTGAGCGTTCAATAGTAAATACATTTAGAACGAACTAGCGTCGGAGTTATGGGGAAAGCTAAAGCCGCAGTTTTGTATGGCATTGAAGATATACGATTAGCAGAATTCTCTATTCCTGAAATTCAAGAAGATGATGCTTTGATGCGCGTGGAAGCTTGTGGCCTATGTGGCACTGACCACGAACTCTTCACGGGACACATAAAAGCTACATATCCGATGATTCCCGGACATGAGTCAGTGGGAGTTATTGAACAAATTGGTGAGAAAGCAGCGGAGCGTTGGGGCGTGAGCAAAGGAGATCGTGTAGCTCTGGAATGTTGGCAATCCTGTCGAAGATGCGATGAATGTGCTCAAGGTATTTATCGTCGGTGTGGAGCTCACGGACAGACTGATCTATATGGGATGATTCCGACAGCTCGAATTCCTGCGCTGTATGGAGGTTACGCGACCCATCATTACCTGGCACCTGATTCGCTGGTCTTGCCGGTTCCATCTGGTTTAACTGCGGTTGACGCCACACTCTTTAATCCACTCGGCGCGGGAATCAAATGGGGTGTGGAGATTCCGCAGACAAAAAATGGCGATGTTGTAGCTATTCTAGGTCCCGGCATCAGGGGATTATGTGCTGCGTTTGCTGCGCGCGAAGCAGGGGCTGGTTTCATAATGGTTACAGGGCACGGAGCGAATGATCACGACCGTCTTCAAATGGCCATGGCCCTAGGTGCAGACTTAGTCGTAGATGTATCAGAGGAGAGCCCATCTCGAAAGTTGAGGGAGGCTACTGAGGGTCGTCTAGCAGATGTAGTTGTAGATGTGACTGCTAATTCGCCGAACGCATTTGCTCAAGCTGTTCAGCTAGCAGAGGTTAATGGGACAGTTGTGGTTGCAGGTATGAAAGGAGCGCGAGGAGTGCCCGATCTTCACACTGACGCGATCGTGTGGAAAGAGCTCACGATAAAGGGTGCGTTAGGAGTTGATGCTCCGGTTTACCGCCAAGCCTTAGACATTCTCGCAACTAAACGTTTTCCATTTGATGTGCTGAGCCGTGAAGAAGTGCCGCTAGAAGAAGCGGGTGCGCTTTTAAGTCGAATGGCAGGCATAGCTAAGGTCGCTGCTCCAGTTCATGGAGTGATAGTCCCTGGCTAATTAAAAGTTATTCCAAAAGATTTTTGTTAGACGTAGGAGCTAACGTTTCGATATCAAGTAAAGCGGGGAATTTATGACCGATCCTGAACGCACTTCTGACTTACATGCTCGTGCTGAAAAAATTAGGCGAGATATGGGTGGGGCAGAAAAAATTGTTCGTATGCACGAAGAGGGCGATCGGACTGTGCGCGAACATATAGAGAAATTTCTTGATAGTGGGACTTTTCGAGAGATAGGAACATTTAGCCGTTCTCTTCGAGTCGAAGACCGAGACCATACCCCCGGTGATGGGAAGATTGGTGGTCACGGCAACGTTGAGAATAGACCAGTGACTGTCTTCGGCGATGACATAAGTGTTCTGAGAGGTTCATCATCAATTGTTGGAACACGAAAAGAGCATCGTCTTTATGAGCGGTCACTCGCAATGGGGATACCGATAGTTCATTTTGGCGAGACTGGAGGAGCTCGTATCCCCGACATTATGGGTTCGGAAGGAATCAGTGAGCCTGGTGGCCTTTTCGAATTGGCGAAGCGACGCCATCGGGTGCCTATGGCCACAATGATTACCGGCCAATCGTTTGGTGGCTCTTCGTTTCTGTCTGCCTTATCTGACTACGTAGTTATGGTTAGAGGTTCCTGTCTCGCTGTTACTTCGCCGAAAGTTTTCGAAGTAGCGACGGGTGAAGTTATTTCATTTGAAGATGTTGGTGGAGTGGATGTGCATGCTCGAAAGACCGGCCAGATTGATCTTGGAGTTGATAGTGATGAAGATGGGTACACAGCGATTCGCAAATGGCTTTCTTACTTACCAGGTAATGCTTGGGAAGTCGCACCGAGAAATGAACCAAAAGGAAATCTTGAATTCGATTCAAAAATAGGGGACCTGGTTCCTGAAAAGAGGACGCGCGGTTATGACATGCGCCTGCTCGTAAAACAAATTGTTGATCCGGACTCGTTGCTAGAAATTCAGCCTTTGTACGCGCGAAACGTTGTGTGTGGGTTAGCTCGAATAGATGGTTTCTCAGTTGGTGTGATAGCTAATAATCCGATGTTTCAGGCCGGGACCTTAGATCCTCAGGCGTGTCATAAGATAATTCGACTAGCAACAGTCTGTGATTCGTATAACATTCCGATGGTTTTTTTAGTTGATGTTCCTGGGTTTATGGTTGGGGAACGAGTAGAGCATGAGTTAATGCTTCATTGGGGTATGCGAATGATGCACGCCCTACAAAACGCTTCAACGCCAACTTTGACCGTATGTATTCGGAAAGCTTTTGGATTGGCATGGCAGGCGATGAATGGTTCGCAAATGCCAGCGCATGGTGTGTATTCCTGGCCTGGCGCAGAAATTGGCTTTATGGATCCGGAGGTAGGAGTAAACGTTGCGTTTGGGTCAAAGCTGTCGAAAATTATTGATCCAGATGAACGTGAAGCTGAACGAGTTCGCTTAGTTAACGAAGTTGGCGAGTCGACAGACCCTTACGATGCTGCGGGGACAATGAGAATTGATGAAATGATTGATCCAGGAACTACTCGAATTGTGTTAGCTAACGACTTGGAAATGCTCGCGAATAGACCGGTTCCTAAGCCTGAAGATCGACCACTGAGTTATTGGCCGACTTGTTAATGCCAAAAAATTTACATATTGAAGGGTGGCGATGATGCGGGCAGCAGTAATGCGGAATAAGGAAATTGTTGTAACGGAGGTAGCTGACCTTTCTCCGAGTCAAGGAGAGACCCTTGTAAAAACTTTGGCGTGTGGCATTTGCGGAAGTGATCTTCATGCGCTGCACCATGGAGAAGCAATGGTAAAAGCACAGAGAGAGTCTGGCGGACCGTTAGTTTATGACACTTCACGAGACGTTGTTTTGGGACATGAATTCAGCGCAGAGATTTTAGAACTCGGTAAAGGAGCACCTTCTCATTTGAAAACTGGAGATTTAGTTTGCTCGTATCCAGTACTTATGAGCGGCCGTGAGGCGAAAGCCATCGGTTTCTCCAACGATGTTTCTGGTGGCTACGCCGAAAATATGTTGCTTACTTCGTCTTTGTTACTTCAAATCCCTAACGGGCTTTCTGCTGAACGAGCTGCACTGACCGAACCGATGGCTGTTGGTCGTCATGCCGTTGAAAAAGCTGCGGGCTCTCTCGGCGGAAGCTGTCTGGTTATTGGCTGTGGACCTGTTGGTCTTGCAGTAATTGCTGCACTAAAGCAAAAAGGCTGTGGTCCGATAGTAGCAAGTGATTTCTCGCCGAGGCGTCGCGAATTAGCTGAAATACTGGGTGCCGACGAGGTCATTAATCCGGCTGATTCATCTCCTTATGATTCATGGCGAGCGATTTCTACTTCGCTCAGGAAGACGATTGATAAAGCTTCTCCTCATGACGGTATACGTCCAAATGGGGCAGGAGTCATCTTCGAATGTGTGGGCGTGCCGGGGGTTATAGAAGAAATAATGACGGGCGCTATGAAGGGCACAAGTGTTGTGGTGGTCGGAGTTTGTATGCAACAAGATAGCTTCCGTCCGATGGTAGCGATCGGGAAAGAGCTTAACTTGCAGTTTGTTTTAGGTTATTCGGCCAAGGAGTTTCGAGATACGTTACGGGCGATAGCCGAAGGCGAGTTAAACGTGGAAAACCTTATTACTGGCAAAGTAGGAATTGATGGAATCGCTCAAGCCTTCAATGATTTAGCTGATCCAGAATTGCATGCAAAAGTCATTGTTGAGCCATGGCGCTAACCGAGGTTCATGATCCAAGGATCCTTCGGTAAGTCTTGGGAGCGAAACTCCTTTGGAATATAGTAGAGATCACTTATCTGTTCGATAGTGGGTAGATTCAGGCTTTCTAAAAGCATATTTGTGATATCTAACGGTTTGAGACCGAGATTCATTTGATCCGATAATGTTATCGCTCCATCTCTTTTTGCTAATCGTTTCGAAGATGGTCCTAGGACTAGAGGAACGTGAGCGTATCGTGGCTGATTCAGACCAAGAAGTGAACAGAGAAATATTTGGCGCGGAGTAGAAGACAATAGGTCATTTCCGCGCACTACTTCTTGAATGTTTTGAAGATGATCATCGACGATCACAGTCAAGTTGTATGCAGGCATGCCATCGCTACGCTGTAAAACAAAGTCATCTACAGTGCCGACGTAACGACCTGTCTGTCTGTCTAAAAAATCTACTTGTTCATGGTTGCTAGCTAATCGGACTGATGGTGCCCTACCAGAATTGACGTACTCTTTTATTTTTTTTTGACTGAGATGGCGGCATGTTCCTGGATAAGCATCTTCAGGTAAAAGACCATGCGGTGCTTCTAAAGCTTCGCGAATTTCTCGCCTACTGCACCAGCATCGATAAGTCAGGCCTTGTCGTTTTAAGTCATTCAGTGCATCTAGATAGTAGTCGAGACGATCGCTTTGCTTAATCGGTTCATTGTCCCAGTCCATACCGATTAGAGCTATGTCATTGAGCTGACTATTACAAAAAGTTGGTTTCGAAGCGTCGCCGAGATCTTCAAATCGCCAAAAAAAATTACCGTTCTGTGACCTTGCGAATAGCCAGGCCAGGAGTGCAGTCCTGAGGTTTCCAAGATGCAGGTGTCCTGTAGGGCTTGGTGCCCAGCGACCATTAGCTTCTCGCAGGCTCGAGGCCATTAACTCTCTGCAGCGACCTTGATGGCCGATAGGCATTTTCGCATATTAGATAAATGCTCTTCTTGTCGGCGACTAATAATGAGCTCTTCTTTGTCAGGCATTGACTCGATAGCAGGGGTAAGTCCCGAAGCACCAGGGCCGAGTCTGAGAGTATGACGGAGACGAGTTCGCTTTCCGTGTAGCTCATCTATTTCCCATCGCCAACGGGCACCGGCTGTTTCTTCGTTGTCGCCAACAGCCCAGCCAAAGAGTACATTGTCTTCAAATTCGGTAATCGTAGAAGTGGTTTGCCATTCGCCGATGTGTTTGTGTTTATTGGTACCTATGAATTTAGCGCCAAGCTCCGGTTTGGTGTATCCCGACGCCCATTCTGCGCCTTGGAACTCCTCGGAATGTTCTGCGCTGATGTTAATGTCGGAAACAAATTTCCAAACAATTTCAGGTGGCGCATCTATTTCAATTTCGCAAATAGCGCCCGGACCTTCGCTGAGGTTCCGCGGCGATTCATCGTCTCGATTTTCCCATGTGCGACCCCAAGAATCATAGTAAGTCACCTCTGCTGCTCGGCGTTTTGGAAGAGAGTTGAAAGCTGTTCCTTTGCTATAGGCCAACGGGAGCATTGCTACTGGAGTTACTCCCATTGGAATATCTAAAATCTCTCGCATCTCATCTTCCGCAGTCAGAATTGCCGTTGTCCAAGCGGTAGCAAGTCCCCTTGCTCGGGCTGCTAAACAGAAACTCCAAGCTGATTGAAGTACCGAATCAAACAATCCCGGTTTTTTGCTGTCATCATGACGCCCCCAAATGCAGGGAATGACAAGAGCTGGAACGTTCTGTATATTCTCTGCTAGATGTGCGGCCGAGTTCATCACTGATTTATTTCGATGATCTGTTCCGGCAAGTTTATCTCTTGCCGAAACCATCCACTGGCCAGCACTTTGGTAGTAGAGCTCAGCCAGTTTGGTTTTTACCTTGGGGTCACGGATTACTAGCCAACGTCTACTTGACTGATTCCCGCCACCTGGGCCTTGCTCTGCTAAATCAATACAGTCAAGAATTGTTTCGTTATCTACATGTCGATCGAAATCAAGTCGGAGTCTTACGGAACGGGTAGTTGATAGGACTCCGTCGATGGAAGCAAGGTCTGTATCGGCGACGTCGTATCGTTGCGGGATATTTTGATTCAAGGAAGGAATGCCCATTCCAACATTTAATCGCCTTTGTTGGGCGAATGCGACCTAATGTGTGGTTCGTGAGTCAACGACAACATTTCCTAAATTCACGGCTGCAAGGTTTCGGTGCAACAATTTTTGCGGAAATGTCTGCGCTGGCGGAACGAACTCAATCAGTGAATTTAGGACAAGGATTCCCAGATACAGATGGTCCTGCAGAAGTTGCTGAAGCGGCGATAGCAGCTATACGCGATGGTAGAGGTAATCAATATCCGCCTGGTCTTGGGATTCCTGAGTTACGTGAAGCAATCGCTGAACATCAGAGTCGCTTCTATGGTTTGAACTTCAATCCCGACACAGAAATTCTAGTTACGGCTGGGGCGAGTGAAGCTTTGGCCGCATCAGTTTTAGCTTTGTGTGAAACTGGTGATGAGGTAGTTACTTTTGAGCCCTGGTATGACATTTACGGTGCCAATATTGCAATGGCCGGAGCGGTTAAAAAAGTCGTGACACTTCGCCCTCCGAATTATGGTTTTGATGAGCAAGAATTTTTGGCTGCGATCACGCCAAAAACGAGAATGATTTTGCTTAACACTCCGCACAATCCAACCGGAAAAGTTTTTGTTCGAGAGGAACTAGAGTTCATTGCTCATGTAGCAGTGGAGCACGACTTAATAGTTGTTACTGATGAGGTGTACGAGCACCTAGTGTTCGACGGAGAACACATTGCCATGGCGTCATTGCCTGGGATGCGTGAAAGAACAATAACTATTTCTTCCGGAGGGAAAACGTTTTCATTTACAGGATGGAAAATAGGATGGGCTGTGGCGCCGCCGGAGTTATTGACTGCGGTCAGAACTGCGAAACAGTTTTTAACCTACGTCAGCGGCGGACCATTTCAATACGCCATAGCGGTGGGCCTTCGTCTTTGTGATAGTTATTTTCATGAATTGGCTAATGACATGCGAAAGAAAAGAGATTTTTTATCCGAAGGACTTAAAGCAGCGGGTCTAGAAGTTTTTGATTCACAAGGTACCTATTTCGTCACAACCGATGTCAGGTCAGTTGGTTATGACGACGGTCTCGATTTTTGTTGGAAATTACCAGAAAAAGTTGGAGTGGTGGCTGTCCCAAATATTGTGTTCTATGACAACAAAAGCGAAGGAAAATCATTAGTACGCTTTACCTTTTGTAAAAGCATGGATGTTCTAAGTGAGGCTGTTGAACGCATGCATAATTTGCGATAAGACTTGAACGGATACAACATTGCATTGTCTGGGAAGACCCTAAGCCTAACTCTCAGTAAATGAAACCAGAAGTCGAGTACGCAGTCGAATAAAAACCTCGGTTGATGATGCTCTGCACTGTGCTTAATTACATGGTTGGTGGCCATTGGAGCGATGCCAAAACTACCCTGCGCTACAGACCCAGCCACACTTGTCGCAGAGAATGAGAGTAGTTTTGTTACTCAGACACGGACGAGTGTCCTCGATATTCAAGATCGACGACGAATTCTTTGACAGATAGGAAGTTGTATGAGTTTTGTTGAAATGCGAACTTATGACTTAAAGGTTGGTTCTGCTGGGCAGTATGGGGAGCTTTATCGCAATGAAGGTTATGCGATTCAAAGTGGTTACCTTGGTGAGCCCGTTGGTTATTACGTCACTGAAGTTGGTGAATTGAACCAAATAATTCACATGTGGAGATATGAGAGTTTTGAGGAGAGAACAGAAAAAAGAACAGCACTGTTTGCTGACCCAGCTTGGCTGGCGTACGTAGCGAAAGTTGGTCCAATGGTGCTCAAACAGAAAAACATGTTTCTTTTTGATGTTCTAAGTTAAGAGTGTGTACCAACCGAAAGTGAATCCTTATGTCTAATGAACTAATGAACAAGTGGAGTGAAAATTCAGAAACCCTTGGGACTTGGCTTTCTATTCCTAACTCGCATTCAGCCGAGGCGTTGTCGAGGATAGGATTTGATTACGTTTGCGTGGACATGCAGCATGGCATTGCGGACTATCAGATAGCCACCACAATGATCCAAGCAATTGAATTAGGTGGTCAGGGAACACCTATATGCCGAGTTCCTTGGAATGAACCTGGGATCATTGGCCGGATGCTTGATGCAGGCGCTCGAGGAATTATTGTTCCTATGGTAAATTCTGTGGCCGAAGCGAAATCAGCTGTTAATGCCGTTAAGTACCCGCCGCTTGGGGCAAGAAGTTATGGACCGATATTGATTGGGGCGCGAGCAGCTGACCGTGGAGAAAATTACTTCGAAGTTGCGAATAGCCAAACAGCATGTATTCCGATGATTGAAACGCGACAAGCTGTAGAGTCCATCGATAATATTCTCGAAGTCGAGGGTGTCGATGCGATATACGTTGGGCCTGCGGACCTATCAATCAGTTATGGTTTTAGTAACGCCTACAGCGATGACAATGCAGAATATAAGGAAGTCCTAGAGCATATTGCTGAACGGTGCGCTGCTCATGGCAAGGTAGCAGGGATTCATTCGACGTCAGGATTAGCAGCTAATCGCAGATCAAAAGGATTTTCTATGCAGACTATTTCTGGTGACATGGTGGCATTAGGAAAAGGAAGTCGAAATGATTTAAAAGCTGCAAGAAGTGGTGGTGACGGCGATGGTGACTCGAAAATTTATTAAGGTAAACTTCTTAGGGAGCTATTGACTCGAAAGAATTTCCTCAACTATTTCTTGAACGGCCAGAGCTTCATCAAAAGAAGCAATCAGATTAGTTTCGCCTTCGATCATGA
Organism: uncultured Acidimicrobiales bacterium; assembly: GCA_905477545.1. Classification (GTDB taxonomy): domain Bacteria; phylum Actinomycetota; class Acidimicrobiia; order Acidimicrobiales; family Poriferisodalaceae; genus UBA9040. The sequence goes on from CAJQGN010000261.1 coordinate 18,676, forward strand.
GTGCAAGCTGGTCAAGTTGGTGTATGTATGCGTTTGTGCCGAGTTCGGGTCGGTCGGTCCCCAGTAAATCTCTCCATTCACCGTTTTCCGATACTTGCAGCTGATACCAATCCCAAATTCGAACAGCGCTATTGGTTCCTCTTATCGTTAAATCAACGATATCTGGACCGGCGCCTCCGCTAGTGCCCTTTATCGATATAGGTTTCCCTCCTGCAACTAGCGATGCTAGAAGATCTGTATCAGCTACAAAAATGTCGGAGATAGTTGGTCAACCTG
>CAJQGN010000262.1 GCA_905477545.1 uncultured Acidimicrobiales bacterium
GCAGCCCTAAAGGAGAAACTTGTCCTAAAACTACGTGAGCTCTTCGTTCTATAATCAAGTCTTTTCGCGCTACCAGGAAAGCATCATGAAACATTGGTGCCTCCCACTACCTGACCTCCAAGAATAGAAATAGATCGGGTGGCTATTTTTTCTGCCCGATTAATTTCGTGGCTGGCAAATACAATTGTTGCGCCTGCTTTCGCTGCATCTTGAAGCAAAGAGTCCAAAAGATCTCTCCCTTCCGAGTCAAGACCGGCATGAGGTTCATCTAATAACCAAAGCCTCGGCCTTCGCAAAGCTACTGCAGCTATTGCTACTCTTCTCTGTTGACCAGCTGACAGACTCTCTGTCGGTAGCTGCAACAATCGCTCCGAAATTTCCATTCGGTCACAGATGGAACGAATATCTCCATCGTCCGCTCGAGCTGCGAGGGCGCGAAAACTAAGTTGATCTCTAACCCATAAATCCGAGTAGAGATGATTCTGGTGAGCCACAAATCCGATGTGCTTTCTCACCTCTTGATTGCTCGCTAGCAGGTCGTAGCCGAGAACTGAGGCTTTACCTGAAGCTATCGAAAGTAATCCGCTGCAAACCCGAAGAAGGCTCGTTTTACCAGCCCCATTCGGACCTCTAAGCAGAACTATCTCGCCTTGCTCGACACAAAGATCTAACCCTGCCAGAACTGGATACTGTCCCCTGAGCGCTATTACGCCAGAGAAGTCAACAACGGAAGGCATGTAACTTTAAGGCTACGCCTCACCTGTCGTTACAACGACACTTCGTCTCCGGATTTAAAATTACTTTAGTCCTTGCAAATCAGTTATATCGAGAGCGTCAGGATGGGTTAATAACTGCGACCACATCACCTTCATTTATGCGGTCTTCTTCCGCGACTCGCAACTCCGTTAAGGTTCCGCTAACAGACGCAACAACAGGAATCTCCATTTTCATTGACTCCAGAATCAGCAGCTCATCGCCCTCTGAAACAGTAGCCCCCACTTCCGCAACAACTTTCCAAACGGTAGCTGTCAGCTCTGCACGAACCTCCATTAGGTCGCTCCTTCTATATTGTTATTCATTCAGACAACGTTGAACCTAGCGCTCTGAACAAAGCCTCGCTGAACATAGTGAGGAATAGCGCCCCTATTTTGGACCCAAACTCCACTACTCTCAGTAGCGATGTATCTCGTACCAGTCTTTTTTTTAATCGGCGCAGCCACCGGTTTATTTGTTCGGGGTGCTTTCGACTATTTCTTGGCTACTCGCATAACTCTGTGGCCTCTTGCAGCGGTTAGTGCTTTGTCCTTAGCTGCCGCAGGTTCTACCCCAGATATTCCCTACCCAACAGTCTTTGCCGCTTTTGCACTTACTATGGTCAGTGCTAGTTGTGTCCTGAATCTTCACCTAACCGGCAGCTTTATTATCTTGGTGGGCAGTCTCCTCAATTTAATTCCATTAATTCTCTACGGATATGTACCGGTTAGTCCGGAAGCTATTTTCAATGCCAATATTGTAGATCAAGCGTCTCTTGATCTTGTGAGGCTTGGAGCGACTCGCAGTTTTGAAACTGGCGATGAAACTTTTAAGTTTTTGGGAGCAATAGTTCCTATACGCTCCGTTAACGAGGTCTTTTCGTTTGGTGACTTAATCGTGATGGCTGGATTACTGAATCTTGGTTTCAGGCTATTTTTCCCGCTTCGAGAGCCATCGGATAACAGTGATGACTTCAGTATCCTTAATGGCGACGACCAATTAGATCCATTCAAAGGCTACCAATCAGGCTTCGACAATATTTCTTGGACCGGTACTCAAGAATCAGTTAGCAGCCAAGACGCAGAAACCGCTGAAGGAGACATCGACAATGAATGAAGACCCTATTCTTCGGACTCGAGCAAAGCTAGGACTTCTCGCCGAACGCGCCAAAAAACTCGGTTATCTTCTTTTTCTCGCAGCGCTCATTATTTTTGTTATTAGTTTCACAACTGAATTCAACGCAGCTTCAACGTCCACAATTGTCGCACTCCTCATAGGAGGGTCTGTAATTCTGGCACCTTCAATTATTCTTGGTTACGCGGTAAAAGCAGCTGAACGCGAAGACCTTGGCCTTCCTCATGGCCACTAGAGAATTGCTAAGGATTGGCCGAAAAGCCGAGAATCTGAGAAGATAATTTGTATCAAATTCTTTCTTTTATTCCTCAGACCAGGTGGCGTCGGTGAGTAATCGACTTCCCGCAGCAAAACGCAGAAAACAATTACTTGATGTCGCTATGACGGTTTTTGCTGATAACGGCTATCACGGTGCTTCTATGAATGACGTAGCATCGACAGCTGGCGTTACCAAACCCGTTCTGTATCAACATTTTCATTCTAAACAAGACCTGTATTCCGAACTCATTGATGATGTCGGTTCTCGTCTTTCATCGATTGTTGTAGCCGCTGCTAAATCTGCTAACGACCCTTTCACTCAAACAGTGGCAGCTCTGTCCGCTTACTTTAATTTCGTTGAGAAGAATCAAAGGGAATTCAAATTACTATTTGGTCGGGGAGCAGCTCGCGAAGAAGACAGAGTAAATGGGCCGCAGTTAGTTGAAAAAAGAATGGCCGAAGTCGCTGAAGCACTTCTCGACGGGCTCAACCAGAATGTGAGCGCTCGACAGACCGCCACCGTAGCCAAAGCTATAGTTGCGATGGCAGAAGGCGTTTGCAGACATTGGATTGCGCAGCAAGACGATCGCATATCGGCAGATGAACTCGCCTTCGAAATCGGATCACTTATTATTCATGGTCTATCCGGCCTAGGTCGTTAGGTTAATTGTGAACACAGGGGCGCTTGACGGTATTCGAATAGTTGATCTAACTACAGTTTTAATGGGACCCCTAGCGACACGAATGCTTGGAGATCATGGTGCTGACGTAATC
>CAJQGN010000263.1 GCA_905477545.1 uncultured Acidimicrobiales bacterium
GATTTACTCTCTTCTCTCAATTGAATAAATACCATATTGGTCTCGTTAGCCTCAACGATTATCCCGCGGTTCAGCTCTAAACCGGTTGCCAAAAGCGCTGCATTTTTGTGGTCTTGTGCCAAACGGTTGACATTATTTTGAATCGCGAATAAGCCCGCAGCAGCTATCAGCCCTGCTTGTCTCATCCCTCCGCCCAGCATTTTGCGCCACTTTCGGGCTTCGTCTATGAAAGGTGATTCGCCGACGAGAAGTGACCCAATCGGTGCGCCAAGCCCTTTGGATAGGCAAACTGAGATTGAGTCAAAAAAAGCAGTGATCTGATTAACCTCAATGTCTAACGCAATAGCTGCATTCCAAAGCCGCGCCCCATCAAGGTGGTAAAGAAGATTATTATCTGAAGCAGTCTCGGCACCAGCGGCTAATTCCTTCAAACCGATAGCTTTACCATTCGTTGTGTTCTCTATACAAAGTAGGCGGCTTCGCGGAAAGTGTATATCCTCAGGTTTCACCGATTCACGGACTCGTTCTAAGTCCAGCATCCCAGATTCAAGCATTGGAATAGGCTGAGGCTGAATACTTCCTAGAACTGCCGCCCCTCCGCCTTCATACATATAAGTATGAGCGTGGTCGCCGACAATGTATTCGTCGCCGCGTTGACAATGAGCCAACAAGGCGCAGAGATTAGACTGCGTCCCACTCGGCACAAACATGGCTGCTTCTTTGTTCAAAAGATTAGCCGTGTAACTCTCTAGTTCATTTACTGTTGGATCATCACCAAAAACGTCATCACCCACTGCTGCATGCGTAATTGCCTCTCTCATAGCTTCGTTGGGTTGAGAGACTGTGTCTGAACGTAAATCGATCACAGCTCCAGGCTGCCACGTATCGACCTAATCGCGCACCTCTATAACGTAAAGTCCATTTTTATTGTCAAATTGTGGATATCAATGACATTAAATTTTTGCGGTGACATCGGATCTATGAACCCACCCGGATACCACTGCTTGAAATCAGCAGTTCGTTAATGCGTCTACCATTTCGTAAGATGCACTTTTTGAGGTTCACTATAAACATTGGGCTGGTTCTGTTAAGCGAATACTTTCAACTGAGGCGAGTTTACATCTCTATGGACGCACTGCCCGTTTCTCTCGCTTAGCTAATTCAGAAAGTTTCGGCTGAGCTAACCTGACGAAACGAGCGGCTATTGCCCTTGTATCTCGAGGATCGATAAGGTCCACAACATCACCCTTGTGAGCAGCCCGAAATGGCGACCTAAGCTTCAGCAGTCGATTTTCAATATTCTCGCGATGCGCATCTGGATCTTCTGCTTCAGCAATCTCACGTCGATAAGCGGCCGCCACTCCGCCTTCAATCGGGATTCCTCCCCATTCGCCGGAAGGCCAACCAAATCTCAAGTTAATGCCCTTCGGTAAACCAATAGAATTAGGTGCATCTGCAGCTACTCCATAACTTTTTCGCACCATAAATTCTATTTTTGGTACCTGACACTCTGCTGATGCGATCAGGGCTCGAGCACCCCTTCTCATGGTAGCCATGCGTTCAGCGTGTGAGCCGAGCATGAAGCCTGGCATGTCTAAAAAAATCACGAGTGGTAAATTGAAGGTGTCGCACAAATCAATGAAGTGAGCGTATTTGTCTGCCCCATTACCATCCATCGCTCCAGCTTTAGAAAGTGGATCAGAACCAATTACCCCAATCGAAAACCCATCTAGCCTCGCAAAACCTGTGATAACGCCACTTGCATAGTGGCGCCGCATCTCAAAAAAATCACCGTTGTCAACGACGTGACGAATCAAACTTCGAGCGTCATAGCCTTGGCGTCGATTTGTCGGAACTATGTTAAGGAGTTCTTCAGGTCTACGCTGTGGATCATCGTTTGTTTCAACCCGCTGAGCTGTGTCGTGGACAGTGTTTGGCAGAAAAGATATAAACTTTTGAATTTGTTCAAAAGCTTCTGCCTCCGTGTCGGCAACATTATCTACTTGACCGCTTTCGATCACGTGCATTCGCCAACCGCCGAGTTCTTCTTTCGTAAGTTTTTCTCCGATAGCGCGTTCCACAACCGGTGGGCCCGATGGAAAAATTTGAGATTTATCTTTAATCATTACTGAAAAATGGGAAAGTAAAGCAGCCGCTGCAGGCCATCCTGCTACTGATCCCATGATGGCTGATGCAACTGGAACGTTTGCTAAAAGCTCAACGCTCTGGTGCCATAAATCTCCTTGAGGTAAACCCATATGTCCATCTTGTTCATCTTGTTTAGATGAATGTCCAACTCCTTCGCGCAGTTGGACATATGGAATTCCATACTGAAGAGCTAAAGGCTGAGCAAAATTGTGGGGAATCTTAAAGACGTCATGGGGACTTCCGCCAGACAAAGTGAAGTCATCTCCGCCAATGGCTATAGGACGGCCATCCACTTCTCCGAGGCCCATAACGTATCCGCCAGGAGAAAAACTTTGTAGGTTACCGTCGGAGTCGTACTCAGCGGCACCCATTAGCTCACCCATTTCTAAAAATGAGCCAGCATCACAGAATTGTTCCAGGCGTTGACGGACGGTTCCCCGCCCTGCAGAGTGTTGCCTTTCAACACGATCTTTTCCACCCATTTCAGAAGCAAGTTCTCTAATATAGGCAACATCTTCGAGAGCTTTCTCCCAGCTCATGCCGGGCTTCCAAAAATCTCGATTTGGATCTACAGGCATTAAAAATCAGCCTTTCCCATTTCGAAGTAGCTTGCCTGGTAGAGAATCTGAACTGCTCACAGTGTCTGCGCCATCTTCTCTTATCAGAGTTCCATTAACGATAACCGCGTTTATGCCTACGGCATCAGAAATTAATCGGTCAGCTCCGCTTGGCAAATCAAATACACGGCGCTTCCCATTGTGGCCAACTTCGTCAGCATCAAAAATCACAACGTCGGCGAAACCATCTTCAGCTAAGAATCCACGATCCTCAATCCCAAAGACTTGCGCTGGTCGTTGGCTAAGCATGTGAATCGCAGTTTCCAGGTCGAAACTTTGCCGATCGCGAACGAATGTTGACAAAAACTCGGTTGAGTACTTGGCATCGCATAGTTGACTGGCATGAGCACCAGCATCAGAAAGCCCAATCACAGTGGTTGGGTCATGCAAAAGTTCATCAATTTCATCACGATCATGATTCAAAACATCCTGGACAATTCGCATATCCAGATCAGCATCTAAAGCCATGTCGAGCATAAGGTCAACCGGATCTTGTCCCATTTCATCTGCCATTTGTTGAACATTACGTCCTTCCATAGAAGGGTCTAATGGGTAAGAACTTATTTCCGTTCGAGACCAACGGTCCCCAATTTTGCCACCGTTTCCAGCTTTTTCTTTAAACAAAGCTCGCCAGTCTTGATCCGAATAGTAAGCTTTCCTTCCCTCAAAGTCGCTTTGGGCAACTGGTTGAAAGAGACGCATTCCTTCGTATATAAACGGTGCTTTCCAACTCATGTCGAACTGGACTGGCTGAACTGCTACTTGAGGGTAAACAGGCAAACCTCTAGCTGCTAATGCGTGTGCCTCTTCAACATCTTTTAGATGGGAGCCGGGCCCAACAGCGCTTGCAAGCAAAGCCGTCCAACTCACATTTGCTCCGGTTGTCTCAGCTACTCGAGCAAACTCATCATGACTTAAACCTCTTCCCTGAGTGGCTTGCATTACACCACCTACATCTCCCAGCGCTTGTGCTATCTCAATTATTTCTTCAGGAGTTGCCATTCTGCTAGGAACTGGCCGACCCTCATAGCCAACATGGGTATTCGCT
>CAJQGN010000264.1 GCA_905477545.1 uncultured Acidimicrobiales bacterium
CTCGATTGACCGTTCAGATCGAGATTTACCTTGGATTGTTTTTAGTACCTCGGGTACAACGAGCCAGCCGAAGCTGGTCCTTCACAACCAATCTGGACCAGCTGATCATGCCCGAGATTTAGCATCTACTTTTGGACAAGTCGCAATGGCAGCGGTCCCAATGTGCGGGGTCTTTGGTTATTCGATGCTTCTTGGAGCTATGGGAGCTGGCTCAGATTTGATAACAATGCCAATTTTTGATGCCGACCTAGCTGGAACAGCTATCGAGAGATACGGAGTAAACACTTTCCATGGTTCGGATGAAATGCTTGCCCGGATTATTCAGGTAGGAGCCGACATAAGTTCATTAGATCCGGTCGGCTATGCGCGTTTTAACAATGCGTTAGAGAATGTTCCTGAAGATGCTGCCAAAATTGGGCTAAACGCTATTGGGCTTTATGGCATGAGCGAGGTGCATGCGCTTTATTCACGTCGGAGTCTTCAACCCAGAGAAAAAATGTCTATTCCGGGAGGGAGCCTCGCATCTATCGAAGCTTCTGCCAGAGTAGTCGACCCTGATACCAACAACGTCTTAGAAATCGGAGAAGAAGGAGAACTGCAGCTGAGAGGCCCTTCGCTCTTTGCTGGCTACCTTGCTAACGGAGGGGAACGCATAGATAGCGTTTTGACATCTAAGCATTTTGATGATGGCTGGTTCAGGACAGGTGATCTTGCGAGAATGGAAGATGAAGTTACGTTTGAGTACCTAGCGCGGCTAGGAGATGTTTTACGACTCGGAGGATTTTTGGTAAACCCGGCGGAGATAGAAGAGTGTCTTCTGAGTCAGGAAGGCATAAATGCAGTTCAGGTTGTTGGTGTAGATCTGACGAGTGGCCCAAAAGCTGTCGCATTTGTGGTGTCTGAACAACCTATCGATGCGCAAAAACTTCGTACTGAATGCCGCAGTAGGTTAGCGAGTTTCAAAGTTCCAGCTTTAATTATCCAGTTAGAAGAATTTCCTACTACAGAAAGTGCGAATGGAACCAAAATACAAAAAGTCCGGTTAAGAGATATAGCAATTGAGGCATTAACTAATAACTAACACCGCCGGTGTCCCATGACCGTTCTACACTCATTGAGGTGCTTCTATATTTCTGTGGGTTTAGTTCTAAGAACTCCACCGTTTTAGGGAAGGCATACGTGTTAGCTAGCTTGGAAGAATCTTAATGAGCGATGACCGCCAAAGTACAGCAACCTCCTCTTTCGGAGTTTCTCGTAGAGAAGGGCATGATTCATCTGCTTTCTACGCCAGGTTCACTCCACCCATTCTTTCTGACGATGACTTAATAAACCAAGCCCCAGATTTAGGCGATGGGTGTTTAGTCGGTGATTCCCGAGATATGCACCAATTACCAGACGCTTGCGTAGCTTTAGTCGTCACTTCACCACCGTATTTTGTGGGTAAAGAATATGAAGACTCTATAGCCGCAACTGGTGATTCGCGAATTCCAAGTAGCTACTTTGAGTACCTTTCGATGCTTGAGTCAGTGTTCGCTGAATGCGTGCGGGTCCTTGAGCCTGGTGGACGATTCGCGGTCAATGTAGCAAACCTAGGAAGAAAGCCTTATCGGAGCTTATCGGCTGACGTAATTCGAATTCTTGAAGATCTTGGGCTGCTACTTCGAGGAGAAATTATTTGGCAGAAAAGCAAAGGTAGCAGCGGTTCATGCGCCTGGGGATCATTTCGTAGCGCTGCAAATCCATCATTGAGAGACACTACGGAAAGAATAATCATAGCTAGTAAGGGACGCTTTGATCGGGCAAAGTCTCCAGCAGAAAGATTAAAATCAGGCTTACCGAACTCGAGCACTCTGCCAACCGACGAATTCATGGAAGCAACTTTAGATGTTTGGGACATGCACGCTGAAAGTGCGCGCCGGGTACAACACCCAGCGCCATTTCCAGTTGAGCTGCCAAGACGCCTAATTGATTTATATACGTACGAAGGTGATGTGGTGCTTGATCCCTTTATGGGCTCGGGCACGACCTTGGTGGCATCCGTACTTACTGATCGTCGAGGAATCGGATACGATCTTGATTCGAATTATGTTGATGTAGCGCGAAATCGGGTAATGACAGCGAGAGCGAGAGCCTGGGCTCACCGACAACCTGCCGGACAACAGCCACCGTTTCCAGAGATTGCCGAGGCCTTAAGCGCAGTCACAGATGAAGAAATAGCGGCTGATAATTTTCAACGGCAGGCAACTCGCGAGGGGAAGAAAGCCCAAGATATAGCAATGGGTGTGATCGAAAATTGTGGTTTTGTTATGTTGCAAAAAAACGCGAAAGTTCCTCGCGCCGGTGTGCAATATAATTTTAAAGTTGAGGACGTAGCTGGCGGTGAATGGTGGATAGATGTTTCGGGAGCATTCACTACTGTTAGGCCTGGTTTGCTGAGGATAGATACTATTTGGAAAACATTGGGAAGAGCGTCCGTTCTGAAGGCGTATGACCCTGCAGCCAAAATACTTATTTTAACTTCGCACCTTCCGCGTAGCGGAAGCGAAGGTGATAAGGCCATGAGAGCAGTCAGTCCATTTACTATTTTTGATGCTATTCCGATGTTTGACGGTGAGGCTCAAGAACGCCTGCGTAGCTATGCCGCCGGAGGTGCGACAGTTCCGTTGCCTGGTTTCTGGAAGTCGACCGAGATAGTTAATGGACTGGCTTGATGCTTGGAGTTGCTTATGCAGTAGTTCGGAGCGAGCCTCCCGAAGTTTTCCTTGCTACAGATGTCGAAGTTCTGCACCGGGTTCTTGCAGCCGAGTTAGTTGCTCGTGCCGCATCTGGAACTTTTGATCTGAATGAGTTAACTGAGTTACGCGAAGCGTTATTAGAGGAAAGGTGGGGTGAAGCTGTTTCGAGGTGGATAGCATATTCCGGCGTAGAAGTCGATGTGTACACTCACCTTCATGTCTACAGCAGCGAAGATTTACCACCGGATTTAATTGGTGCTCAAATTCAGTTTTCTCCACTTTTTCGGTAGTAAATCTTCAAGCGGATTATGATTAAGTTGATTTTCAAAATGCCATGTAGATGACTCTTAGAGCAATAGCTGTGAGAGTTATTTTGAAAATTACGGCGAATTTTTCTTCGCTGACTTTGTCTGAAATTTTTGTGCCGGCCCAGCTCCCGCACACGACAGCAGCAAAGCCAACACAGATCAACGATGCGAAGGGCCTGTAGCTAAAGCTTGTACTTGCGAATAAACCAACTTTGACTGCGTGCCCTAGTGCTTGAGCACAAGCAAAAGTAGCGATAGTCGCCGCTTTCGCTACGAGATGACTCCGGAATACAGGAGCGATCGCTGGCCCTGTCACACCGAAGGGAATATTTAAAAAGCCAGCGCATGCACCTAAAGGAATAAACGCGTTGACCCCATGTCCAAAAAGTCGGCTAAGGCCTTCGAGAACAGTTGGCTTCCAGACCACTACTAGAGCAAATAACGCAATGGCCACTCTGCCTCCAGAACGTGGAAATAGATCGGCCGCAAGTAGGCCTAAAACGCCAGCGGGTATTAAAAGCAAGGCGAATCGCCAAACGATGCCCCAGCTAATGTGTTTTCGGCGCATGACTGCGCGAGAGGAGTTTGATGCGACCTGAATAAGTGCATGCACCGGGATAGCATCCATCGGGTCAAGGAACTGTAAAAGCACGGAGAGAAGAAGAATGCCCCCGCCCAGACCAGCGACGGCAGCGATTATGGACCCAAAAAATGCTGACAAGCCAATGACCAGTAGCTCAGGTTCCGGCATCTCTGTTCAATCTGTTCGTGGTTGATGCAGAATAACTCTGCAAGTTGGCCTATTTAAAACGAAACAGCAGGAAATAAAGAAAAACGTAAAGAAATGCTTTAGATCCTTGACCTGGGGGCGTTTCAGTAGTCGAATTACAGTTATGGAATTCGTGTAACTCACGGATCGTAATTATGAGGAGACTCGCATGGCCAACATGTCAAAGTCAGACGTGCTTAGTGCGGTAGCAGACGCAGCCGGCTGCAGCAAGACCGAAGCAGAAGCTGCCATTGAAGCTTTCTTTGGGGCGGTAGTCAATGCGGCTCAAGGTGGAGATTCGGTCGCCTGGCCAGGGATAGGTAAATTCTCTCTTTCTGAACGAGCAGCGCGAACTGGACGAAACCCCCAAACAGGGGAACAGATCCAAATATCTGCAAGTCGAAGTGTCAAATTTTCAGCTGCGAAAGCTTTGAAAGACACAATGAACGGCTGAAGTTTGTAGCTAATGGTTTTAAGGATTGGGGTCTAGGCCCCAATCCTTTAAATTTTTGCAGAGGTCTCCAACTAACGAGCGTTTGAAAATAACTTATAGATCTGTAATCAATTTAAAAAGTTCCGCAGCCTCTAGGTCACACATCGACCCATTTTTTTTCAAATCAACTGCAACAGAAGCAGAAAATTTTGAGACAGCGTCATCGTCATCATTAATTTTGTGAGTTGTCTCGAACTGACTCTTATGCTCAAGAAGTGCGTCTACTTTAGCTCTATGCCATCCCTGCACGTTTTCTGCATGATCTGGCTCGTCAGCTTCGAACAAGAGAAGGGCATCCGGGCGGTGTGGCGCAAGGCCGTGTTCTTGAAAAAAAAATGGGTCTCGAGCGCCGACAATTCCTTCGATTGCCAAGAGACCTGCGTGGCGATGGTCGGGGTGCAGTCGGTAGCGCTTCCAGGGGTCATGAGCTAAAATTATTTCAGGTTGTATCTTGCGAATGACGAATGCGACCTCACTTCTTGTCTCTATGTCACTCGATAGTTCGCCGTCTGTGTGTCCTAAAAAGACTATTTGCCCAGTAGCCCCGAGCGATCGAGCTGCATTACGTTGTTCTCTCTCACGATCCTGGATTAATTGGTTTTGATCACAGTTCGGATTCCAGGTGCCCTTAGAACCATCTGTGCAGATCAAATAGTTAACTTCAGTGCCTAAATTGGCCCATTTAGCAAGAGTGGCACCGCATTGGAATTCAGCGTCATCTGGATGGGCTACTACAACAAGTGCTGAAGCAGGTGCAGGTAAGTCGATATTCATGGCGTCCTTGGTTTAAGGAAAGTCAAGAGGTCCTCTGGTGTATCAACATCCCATTGAAGTTCAGGAATCTGAAGGATCTCTAAATTTAACCCGTGTTTCTTTGTCTCATTAATGTGTGCTGACAGCGAATTCTGACCGTATCTAAAATTAAAGTTGCTCCCAAGTGGTAGTGACAGAACATTGGTTCCAAGTAAATGACGGTCCGGCACGATACTGACTGTTTTTGGCCTGCCGATACCAGCAAATGATTTTGCGAGAGGCAAGTCAGAATGAGCGATCAGAACATGGTCGATATTAGTATCGAGCTTTTTCACAGCGCCTGATATAGAGGGGTTTAAGCCTTCTTGATTCACCCATAATACATTGACATTATTTGATTCTGCCCAACTCGCCACATCATGGTCATTGCAGACAATGTAAATATCAAGTGGCCTCGCTGCCTCTACAACTTGTGATGCCATTCTCTTGGCTAGGACTTCACGTTTATTTGGTGTGAGTTCTGGTGCAAGGCGACGTTTGGCTCTTCGGAAATCTTTTATCGGTATCAGCACAACAGGAACAGTTGGGTTATCTAAAACCGTGCCAGATTGAGTCATCTTAAGCAGTCTATTGCGGGAAGGAAGCACTCATAGTGTTACGGTGACTTCATCCGGTCTAGATTTTTTGTGACTAAAATGAACACCCACCTCAACAATTTTTGTGAATGAGCTAATTTGCGTTTTTTAACTCAACGAAACCGAGTCCAAGAGATAACTAAAGCTTACATTCCTCCACCTGATTGGGTTCAGCCCTGGTGGTTAGCTCGACAACGAGATCCTGACTCAGGCGCATACTATCCAAGCGCTTCCGGTGTCAAAAATGCGGTAGGTAGATCATGGACTCTGATTGGCAACCTTGATAGCGACTATCGGGTAGCCGTTGATAGACGAGGGTTGATAGCTGCACGGCCCGGCTCTTGGTCGTTGGACTGGTGGGTTCGGGCCTCTGAGCAATGGGTGTTTCCCTCAACTCAAGCGGGTACACGACAGCGGATAGTCGATGGGTCACCTGTGATTGAAACGACTTTGCGTGTCGCGGGCGGCGATGTAATCCATCGCGTATATATGGCCAAGGTAGAAGCTGAATCTGTGGTCTTTGAGATTGAAAATCAAACTACTGGGCCGGTAGCACTTGCCCTAGCTATAAGGCCTTACGATCTCCAAGGCGGAGGAACGATCAAGTCGATCGAACTAGACGAAGACTTAGTTACAGTCGATGGTGTCGCATCAGTTTACTTTAGTCGGAACCCGGGCGAGCTAGTCGTAGGTAGAGAAGGCGCCGATTGCGCTGCATTATTGTCCGATAAACTAACGGGTTCTACTGGAGTGACGTGCCTCAAAGGTAGAGCAAATGCCGCAGCGGTATTTCCGCTGGTGCACGGGGCTACGTTCAGAGGAGTGCTGCCGCGTCAATCAATAAGCAATAAGAGGGTAATCGATCGATTGCCCTCGGCTCAGCAAGTTGCGAGCGGATGGGGCCAACACGCAGTAAGCGCTTGCCGAGCGGTAATTCCGGCCGGTCGTTTTGCCGATGCTTTTGATGCTGGCCGCCAAAGTCTGTTGCTGGCTGGTACCGGTAATGATTTGAACCCAGCTCCATTTGGCCCTGAAATATCTGCTGAAGATGATTGTGACACGTTGATAGCGATAGCTGAAGCTGGATACGACTCCATGGTCCAGAACGTGCTAATTGGTCGCGCTCAGCATCAGAATCAACTGGGTTCGGTGAGGCTAAGGAATAAAGATTTTACAGCCGAAACATTGATAGCGATGGAGCGAGCATTTGCGCTATCTGCAGACGAAGCACTTATGTACGCACTTTCGGACCTTGCTACTGATGGAGCGCGATGGCTGATAGCCCAGCCTGATACTGCAGGCGCAATTAGAGGTTTAGAGGCAGCCTTAGCCCTACTTTTAGCCCTCAAAGCCGATTCAGCGGCCTTTGAGTTAAACAAAATTATCGATAAGTTATTAGATGAACACCCTCAACAAAATGATGAAATAGAACAGCCAAGTGTCACCATCGAAGATGACCGATCGCTAGG
>CAJQGN010000265.1 GCA_905477545.1 uncultured Acidimicrobiales bacterium
CATTACTGTTATCACGAAAGCGTTAAAAACACGAAAAAAGGGAAACGGAGCTTTAGCAAAATTTTTGCCTACGTTGCTAGCCGCCATTTCTTCATCCATATCTTTCATCGCAGCGCCTAGGTCGGCTATAACACCGTCGAACCAAAGCATCGTCCAGACAGAACCTAGAACTACCCACGCAGCTATGGCGAATTTAATGGCCTCAACTTCAAGGCGTTCACCGCCAAAAACTGTCAATGCAAGAACACTTAAAGTCGAGATAACGTACGGCATTATTACCGCGTGTGCATCTCGACCTCGACTATCAGTTAATTGAACCTACGTATTCGACTGCATTATTTCTTCTAAACATTTTCGCCGGGCCAGACTATCTGACCGCACCTCATAGGGTAAACCTCGCCAAATCGGACGTAAATAGCGGCTAGTAACTAGAAATTAAATACTTTTTTTCCTGATGTACTTTAGTTACTACCCGGCACCGCATTTTTGCTTTTATTCCTGTTCGCTATACCCGCGATCAGAGCAACTATTGGCTACAAGCCGCTATGTTGACTGTGGAGTCCCAAAATATCGGGGCTTCATCGGGGCAGGGGAAGGAGAAAGTACAGGGTGCTTTCACCGTATCGAGTTTTAGATTTAACCGATGAGCGCGGTCATTTGGCTGGGTTGATGTTGGCAATGTTTGGCGCTGAAGTAATAAAGATCGAACCTCCTGGTGGGATTCGAACCAGAAACATTGGCCCATTTGATACTTCTGGAGCCTCTCTAACTCACGCAGCCTATGACAGGGGTAAAAAGTCTGTCGTTATCGACTTAGAAACCCTCGAAGGAAAAAATCAGCTGCGCGACCTCGTTAAAGAAGCTGATTGCCTAATCGAATCTTTGGGACCGTGCGTACTCGACAAATTAGATCTTACTACTGACTCCCTATTGGAGATCAATCCATCGCTAGTCATAGGGACTCTTACTGCCTTTGGCCATAGCGGACCAAAAGCTTTGTGGCCTGCGACTGACATCACTCTTATGGCATCAGCTTGCACGATGTCCTTTACTGGTGACGTTGACCGTTCACCGTTGCGTGTTGGCGTTCCCCAAGCATTTCATTTTGGTGCCGCTGCCATGGTGGGCGGAGTGATTGCCGGGTTGTTCGAACGGGGGCACTCAGGTGTTGGGCAGGTAATTGATGTCGCAGCCCAGCAGGTAATACCTATTGCTACTCAGGGAGGCGTATTATCTGAGGCTTGCAACTATTCAGCTCCAATACGTTCTGGAGGCGGCGCGTCAGTAGGTCCAATCGATTTGCGATTTGTATACCCGGCTAAAGACGGATTCGTCTCCATTACCCATGTATTCGGTGACGTAATTGGACACGTGACCGCAGAGCTCATGCGATGGTGTCTCGACGAGGGCTTCACCACCCCAGAAATCGTAGAATTAGACTGGGTTAATTTTGCCACTCTGCTTGAATCAGGAGAGGTCAGCATTGAGACTTGGGAACAGGCAAAAGCTGATGTTGCTAGCTGCACTGCCTCTAAGACCAAGGCCGAGTTACTAGCTGTGGCAATGAAGCGGCGAATTCTCATGGCTCCGATTGCTGACCTTAGGGAAGTAGTTAATAGTGCTCACCTCAGCGCGAGAGGGTATTTCGATGACCTCCATATTGGTGACCAGAAAATCTCGGCGCCTGGCGCTTTTGCGCAAGTTAGCCCAACTCCTCTTACACCTTTGCAACAAGTCTTCAAGTTAGGCGCAGATACTGAAGAAATTTTAGCCAATAAGCACTCTTCGGTTTCGAGAATTCCAGCAACGAAAATTCGTAAAAAGCCGTTAGACGGTGTCAAAGTTGTTGATTTCACGTGGTCTTTAGCTGGGCCATACGCAACCCGAGTGTTAGCGGATTTAGGGGCCACGGTCGTCAAAATTGAGTCCCACAAAAAGCCAGATGCAGCTCGAGGGTTTCTGCCTATTTGGGACAATATTCCTGGTAGCGAGCAGTCCGCAATGTTCGATAGCGCAAATGCAGGCAAATTGTCGCTTAGTCTCGATTTGAGTAAACCTGAAGCGGTCAGTGTCGTGCACGATCTGGTCGGCTGGGCTGATGTAGTTAGCGAGTCTTTTTCCCCGAAAGTCATGACAGGCTGGGGTCTAGGCTATGAGCAGCTTGCAAAAATTAATTCGCGAATGATAATGGTTTCTACTTGTTTAAATGGGCAATACGGTCCTCTAGCAAGTTTTGCAGGTTACGGGAATTTAGGTGCTGCGATATCCGGTTTCTATGGATTAGCTGGGTGGCCTGACCGTCCGCCGGCAGGTCCCTTTGGCGCATACACCGACTACACATCTACTCATTTTCTAGTGGCTACGATCTTGGCTGCCTTAGAGCAACAGCGCCGGACTGAGGTGGGTGCTTACATTGATCTTGCTCAAGCCGAAGCTGCTCAGCATTTTATATCTCCCGCGTTGCTTGACATTTCAGCTAATGATTATTTGGTAACTCGTTCGGGCAATAATGATGGTGCAATGGTTCCCCATGGCGGGTTCCAATGCACCGGTGATGATAACTGGATTGCTATAGCCGTAGTTGATGATGCTGCTTGGCGCGAGTTGTGCAGAGTAATTAAGCGGCCAGATCTTGAGGCAATGGAGGAGCTTAAACTATTGGGGGGTCGCAATGCAGCTCGTACTTTCGTTGAAGGTGAACTAACAAAGTGGACTCAAAGCCAAAGTGTCGATGATGCAGAATCTAAGTTGATAGCGGCAGGAATTGCTGCACATCGAGTGCAAAGCAGCGATGGGTGTCTTGCCGACCCGCAGCTGGCTCATCGCGACGCGTTTTTGTGGGTGGATCATCCGAATCGTCATTCGATTATCGAGAACTCGCGGTTTAAAA
>CAJQGN010000266.1 GCA_905477545.1 uncultured Acidimicrobiales bacterium
CTATATTGTTGGCTTAGATGGCAACACGAAGTTAGCCGTATTTAGCTTGTCTGCAGCGGCGGACGGTATCTTGTATTGGTTGATAGCTCGTCGTTACAAAGCAGCCAGAGAGCTCATGAGGCAGCGCGCTGAGCCGGAGGTAAAAAGAGTTCTCGAAGCTGTTGGCATGGAAGCAGAAGGTTCGCTTGAACGTAAACCACATGAATTCTCTGGTGGTCAAGCGCAACGTATCTCAATTGCTAGAGCGTTGATACTTAACCCTAAAGTTGTGATTTGTGATGAGCCAGTATCGGCGCTTGACGTTTCAGTGCAAGCTCAAATTTTGAACTTGCTTGAGGATATGAAAGCTGCGTACGGACTAACGCTGATATTCATAGCTCATGACTTGGCAGTGGTGAAGAATATAAGCGATCGAGTGGCAGTTATGTATCTTGGGAAAATTTGCGAAGTCGCCCCACCGGAGCTTCTCTATTCTGACCCACAGCATCCTTACACGAGGCTGTTAATTGATGCTATACCCAGACCGGACCCTGAATTTGATCAGAGAAACGCTGTGAGAATAGAAGGTGAGCTGCCGTCTCCGTTGGCGCCTCCATCAGGGTGCCGCTTCAGAACTCGTTGTCCTAATGTTCAAGCAAAATGTTTTACTGACGAACCTCAGATAAAAGAAATTACCCCAGGTCACTATGTTGCTTGTCATTATCCAGCTGATTCGGACGTAAACCAATGAAGGTGTCTGAAGAAGCTTTGTTAGAAGTTGATAACCTTCGCACTCAGTTTGATACGCCTGACGGGCTACTGACAGCAGTAGATGGTGTGTCTTTCTCTCTTTCGAAGGGTAAGTCTTTGGGAGTAGTTGGAGAGTCGGGCTCGGGTAAAAGCGTTATGTCTCGATCGGTTATGCGACTGCTGCCTAAAGCGGATGTTCGCACCGAGGGAACTGTCAGGTTTAAGTCTAGGAACTTGATGGACTTAGCTCCTCAAGATCTCCGTAAACTCTGGGGACCGGAAATGGCTATGATTTTCCAGGATCCGCTTGGCTCTCTAAACCCAGTTATGAAAGTTGGTAAGCAAGTAGCTGAGGGGCTTCGACTTCATTCGGGATTGTCAAAAAAAGAGGCTCGTTTTGAAGCATTGAAACTTCTTAGAGAGGTAGGAATATCCGAACCCGAGCGTCGGTTAGATGAATATCCCCACCAATTCTCTGGAGGGATGCGACAGAGAATCGTTATTGCCATTGCCT
This sequence comes from uncultured Acidimicrobiales bacterium, assembly GCA_905477545.1. Lineage (GTDB taxonomy): Bacteria > Actinomycetota > Acidimicrobiia > Acidimicrobiales > Poriferisodalaceae > UBA9040. Next base: position 1,244 of record CAJQGN010000266.1, read on the forward strand.
TAGCTTGCCAACCGGATCTTTTGATCGCAGACGAGCCAACAACTGCGTTGGATGTGACGGTGCAAGCTCAGATTCTTGACTTAATTGAGGAACAGCGAAATCGGCGGAACATGTCGTTGATTCTCGTCACTCATGATCTTGGGGTCGTAGCCGGCCGGACCGATGAGATCATGGTTATGTATGCAGGGCGCATAGTGGAACGTGCTCCGACTAAAGTACTTTTCTCGAACATGAAAATGCCATATACAGAGGCTCTTCTAGAGTCGATACCCAAACTGGAACGCGCGAGCCATAGCCATTTGCTTTCAATTCCAGGGCAACCGCCCAACATGGTTGATGCTCCGCGTGGCTGCAAGTTCGCTGCTAGATGTAAATATGTTCAAGACCGATGTGTGGCGGAGGAACCGGACCTGGTCGCTGCGTCCACTCCTGGGCACTTCTACCGATGTTTCTTCCCGGTGGGGTCTGCTGAGTCAGCGGACGCCTTGGCTCGCAACGTAGCTAATGGCAAGGTAGACGAGAGTGGTTCAAGAGTTCATATCCGGACCTAGGAACTCATCGTTGTACCATGATGGAGCTTTGGCGAGAAGCCGGTTGCAAATTTCGGTGCATCTATTAAGAATTTCGCACATGCCATCGTCACCATCAAGGATGCCTCGCAGCGATAGATCTATGCGAGCGACGATCGTTAAGGTGCGTTGGGCCGGATCAGTGACGGAGGGGAAAGAATCGATAGCTGACACTTCAACAGGTAATACCGTGCCGCCGATGCCAGCTAGCTCAGTTGCTAAAACCAGGAGGTCGGGTCCATTGTCCATTGGAGGGAGGGCCCATGTGAAAGTCAGAGGAGACCAGTATTCGTCGGGCAGTAGTTCTCCTTCAGCCTGAGCGCATAGAACATCTTCGAGTGAAAGCATTGTTCTCGGGTCGGCTTCGAGAGTTAGCCGAAGGTCTAAAGGCCCGCCGCACGATTCTTCAGGATGTAAGTCCACTTCCCATGCCTGCTGCAAGCTGTACGTTTCCACAAAGTGACGTTCGTCATGAATATGAAAACCATGCTCTGAAGCGTGTTCTTTAAGATCGGCGACATAGCCAGACATATCGATTGCAGCCATTGAACCGATTCTATGACGTTTATGCCGATAAGAGGAAAAATCTCAAGTACTACTATTTCTCTCTCCGGGCGTCTACGGTTTCATTTGTGGTGTCAACAAATTGGTTAGAGCTATTCGTAAACGTTTGTGATGCAGTGGATGACGCTTTAAGCAACTTTAAGGACTGGTCCGAACGCGGAGAAAGACCGGACCAGTATCTATTGGACCAAGTTGCTGATCAAGCTGCGTTAGCTGTTCTACGTGGCAGAGGCACAGGGATTCTCAGTGAGGAATCAGGATTATTTTCCGGCTCTTCAGGAAAAATTGTGATTATCGATCCCGTCGATGGCTCAACGAATGCGGCTCGTCGTATAGGTCACTACTGCGTGAGTCTATGTGCCGTAGACAATTCAGAACCGGTAGCTGCAATGGTTTATAACTTAGCTACGGGAGAGTGTTTCACTGCAGAAAAAGATCGCGGGTCAAAGCTGGATGGAAAAGCGATTTATCCAACTAGTTGCAACGATTTAGGCGAAGCCATAATAGGTATCTCAGGAAACCCTGCGCTACCGATTGCGAGTAAGCAATATCGGGCTTTTGGTGCAGCAGCATTGGACTTATGTTCTGTGGCGTGCGGGCGGCTAGACGGATTCATAGATCCGATTAGCGGCAGTGGCGTTTGGGATTACGCTGCAGGAATATTTATCTGTCAAGAAGCTGGCGCGTTCGCGGACGAAATGTCTGGCAATGAGCTAATACATTTTGAACATGCTCGACGGTTAGGTCCGATAGCTGCAGCGACGTCGGAACTACTTGAAGAATTAAGTGGCACACAACGTCTGGACAGTTAAGATCCAGAGGCAACGAAGTTAGGGCGCTTAGCTCAGTTGGCTAGAGCACCTCCCTTACAAGGAGGGGGTCACAGGTTCGAGTCCTGTAGCGCCCACACCTCAATATGTGACGACCATCTCGTCACCAGTTTCGCTCAGCCCTTAGGGGCTCAGCAAGTCTGTCTGTGTTCAGGGTTGGTTGATCTTGTCGCATCGGCTACCATCCCATGAACTTCTGTTCGTTGTCTGCGAATGGCTGTTCCCGGAGATAACAAATTTGATGAATGCAAATAGTGATGTGCGCGTGAGATTGTTTAAGGTTGCACTCATTGGAATCGTACTAGCATTGTTCGCTGTTTCATGCGGAGGAGGCGATGGCTCGGCGGGTAGGCAGAGAAACGCCGCTGGTGAAGCCGAAGAGTGTGGTCCTGAGGGTACATTGGTGAGCTCGAACTCGACTGTTCCAGAGACTGTTCCAGAGACTGTTCCAAATGCGACTTCATCGACGACTCCAAATGTGACTTCATCGACGACTCCAAATGTGACTTCATCGACGACTTCATCGACTACTCCAGATACGACTCCACCGACTACTCCAGATACGGCTCCACCGACTACTCCAGATACGACTCCACCGAC
>CAJQGN010000267.1 GCA_905477545.1 uncultured Acidimicrobiales bacterium
CCCAGCGGACCAGCGGATGCGTATAGCGCCTACAGATGGGGATTCGCCTTTATCATGATTACCTCAATTGCTGCGTGCCTGTTAGCAAGTCAGATTAAGCGATCTCAGTCAGATCCGGTTTGATATGAGATCAATTGCTCTGCTGGCGGTGGTCACCATCTGATCAATGTGACTATCTGAAACTATGAACGGCGGCCCAAACAGTAGAGCATCGTCGAACACGCCGGAGCCTGCAGGGTACACCCAGACACCAGCCTCAAACGAAGCAGCGGATACCTGCTCTGCAAAGCCTGCAGACCGAGGAAAAGCCCGGCCGGAATTACGGTCGGCTACTAGACCGATCCCATGCATAAGTCCGGCACCTCGAATGTCTGACACATTAGGGTGGTCTTGGAATTCCTCTACTAATCTTGCTCGCAGCAGCGCTCCCATTTCGAAGGCCTGAGCCACTAAGTTTTCTTCGCGCATGATCTGTAAAACTTTTTTAGAGACGGCGCAGCCTAAATCTTGTCCAGCGAATGTGTAAAACATAAGCGCTAAGTCAGTTTCCGCGATTGGTGCTACTACGTCCGGCCTTGTGTAAACCCCGCCCATGGGAGCGTAGCCACCACCAAGCCCTTTTCCGGAAACGATAATGTCTGGAGTAAATTCAAAAAGTTGGTGCCCCATGGTTGCGCCTAAGCGGCCAAAACCAGTCATCACTTCGTCGGCGATCAATAAAATGTCGTGTCGTTGGCAGATATCACTTATGGTCTGCCAATATCCTTCGGGAGCTACGTATGCGCCGGCCGCCGCCCCTATAACAGGCTCTCCGATAAACGCGCTGATGGTGTTCGCTCCCTCGATTTCGATTACTTTCTCGAGCTGTTCGGCGTCTTCGTAGCTTGTTTTTGGCATTGCAGCTAGAGCAGATTCGAGGCCTTTACGGCGCCTATCATGAGACCCTACAGCTAACGCTCCTAGAGTCGCCCCGTGATATGAAACGTCTCTTCCTATGACTTTGTAACGTTCTGTTCTGCCGCAAGCGACATGATGTAGCTGCGCGATCCTAATGGCAGCATCAACTGACTCAGAACCGCCGCTGTTGAACACGCAACGCCAAGATGCATCGGGCAGCCAGTTATCTGCTACCTCTTCAACTAGTTGAATTCTTGCCTCTGTAGCGAAAGTAGGAACTACGTAGTCGAGTTTCCGAAGTGCGGATGCGGCGACTTCGGCGATTTCTTTTCTGCCATGCCCGATGTTTGTGACTATGGCTCCGCCGCCAGCATCAAGGACTTTGTTTCCGTTCGAGGTGTGCAACCAGACGCCCTCACCATGTGTGATGATTGGAGGGATCTTTCCAGGGATAAGTGGAAATCTTGAGACATCCATGTTTTAATCCTAGACCAGAAAGTAATTTTCACAAATGAAACTGGTTTTTCGAAGCGGTGTTGGCTATGAGCGGTCGTTGCTACAGCAGTAGCTGATCCGTTGTCTGATGAGATCACCAAAGTTAGTTAACATTGAAAAAGCTCGGAATAATTATCGAAACCTCTAAGTCTGTTGTGAATTTTTGAGCTTCGTCACTTAGATGCCAATTGTCTTATGATCTACTAGAGGTCCTGCGAGAGGGGAAAGAATGGACAGCGTTATCTACGAGATTCGTGACCGTGTGGCTTATGTAACTATTAATAGGCCGCATGCCTACAACGCGTGTGACCAACCGACGTATGACCGATTGGCTGAAGTATGGACCGATTTTGCTCATAATGACGATGCATGGGTCGCAATTTTGACCGGGGCAGGAGATAAAGCCTTTTGTGCTGGGAGCGACATAAAACTAAATTTCAACAATAGTCCAGCGCCTGCTGAAGCTTTCAATGCGTCTCCTCGCGGTGACTTGATGAGAGGGTTAGAAATCTGGAAGCCAATAATTGCCGCAGTTAATGGACACTGTAATGGTGGAGGGCTTGAGCAAGCCCTTAGTTGTGATTTTCGAATAGCATCGGAAAATGCGCAATTCGGGTTAGGTGAAGTTTTGCTGGGTTTGTTGCCTGGCGGCGGAGGCACGCAAAGACTTCCGCGTACAATTCCGTTGGGCGACGCTCTGTGGATGCTCTACACCGGCGATAGAATTGATGCGGCTGAGGCACACCGGCTTGGGTTAGTCAACAAAGTTGTCCCTTTTGATGAACTCATGGAAACGGCGCAAGCAATGGCGTCAAGGCTTTTAGAAGCTGGTCCGCTGGCTGTCAGAGCTATAAAACAGGCAGCTATGCAGGGTCTCAACATGCCGTTAGAAGAAGGGCTGAGGCTAGAAAATCATCTTTTCCAGTTATTGTCGCGCACTGACGATAGCTCAGAAGGGACTCGAGCTTTTGCAGAAAAAAGAAAGCCAGTATGGCAGGGCCGTTAAGGCTGCAAGACTAAGCAGGCACTAGCTTTTTAGACAACGCGCGTTGGTGGAGGTGGCGGGAATCGAACCCGCGTCCTTCAGCGTTTCATTGAGTCTTCTCCGAGTGCAGTCACTGAGGGAATTGTCGGGGTGAAGACTGGCAGAGACACCAAATTCAATACCCGTACCTGACTAAGTGTCCTTGTCTCTACGCCAGTAATAGCGACAAGCAAGCCCTTCAAATGAGGGCCACCTCTACCTGAAGGGCTGAGGTAGTGGGGCCGTTACCCGTTGCCCTTATCAGGCAGCGAGTGCCATGTCATTGGTTTTGACGTTGGCGTTTGTGATTGTTCCGACTCTTTAACGTGGATCCGGAGACCACGACTCGCTTCTCTCAAATCAACCGTCAAAGTCGAAGCCGATCACCCCCGTGATCTGCCAAGCGCAGGGTCTTGGCATCAGTGCTCAAGGCTACCGCTGATTGAACGGCGATTGGTCTTTGAAGCGTTAACGGTTTCGGTAGCTCATGGCCCGTCGCGCTTCTAGGTCTGATTCACGTTTTCGAATTGCGTGCCTTTTGTCATACATCCTTCGGCCTTTTGCAAGCGCTAACTCTAATTTTGCTCGTCCTTCCCGAAAATAAATTGAGAGTGGAATCATCTGAAGGGGTTCTTGCTCAGTGCGTATCCGTAATTTGTTGATTTCTGTTCGGTGGAGCAAAAGTTTTCGAGGTCGGTCGACGATGTGACCGTTTTGTGCTGAAGCATGACCCCATGGCGAGATGCTCATTCCCATGATCCATATCTCATTACTTCTAACTCGAGCGAATGCATCATTGAGCTGGACGGAGCCCGCTCGGAGTGATTTCACTTCGCTTCCCTTAAGCACTAAGCCACATTCGTAAGCATCAAGAATATCGTAATCCGCCCGGGCGCGACGGTTGGAGGCTACTGTCGTTCTGTCCGGCGGGCCTTTTTGCACCATATTGGCAATGATACTGGTTCCGAAGGTTGTGGGAACAAGGACGCCTTTGAGTGGGGTATTAGTTATTTGTCCTCTAGAATCTTGACTAGATAAGTCGGATTTTGAAATTGGAGATTTGATGCCTGCTATCGTTCGCTTACCTACTGTTCTGCGACCTCACGCTAATGGCGAGGCTCGTCTCGATGTAAATGGAGAAACAGTCGGGGAAATAATTGATGAGATTGTGCGAAAATTTCCGGGGATGGAAACTAATCTGTTGGGGGAAGACGGGTCTTTACATCGTTTCGTAAATGTTTATGTAAACGATGAAGATGTGCGCTATCTAGACAAAATGGATACGACTGTCGCAGATGGTGACGAATTGTCAATTCTACCTGCGGTAGCCGGAGGCTAAATTTTTTGACTGTCTATAGAGGAATCGATGAATTAATTGGTGAAACGCCGATCCTTGATGTGAGCCAGCTGAGTCCTAATCCGAACGTCCAAATTTTTGCAAAGCTGGAAGGTAGTAATCCCGCTGGTTCAGTAAAAGATCGAATTGCTAAAGCAATGATTAACGATGCTGAGGCAAGGGGTCTATTGACTCCAGGTCAAACAATTATTGAACCTTCCTCAGGAAATACAGGAATAGCAATGGCCATGATTGCGAGTCAGCGAGGATACCCAATTATTGTCGTTGTGCCCGAAAGCGTTTCTGTTGAACGACGTCAGTTATTGGAAATTTTTGGTGCCGAAATAATTTTTACTCCAGGAGAGCAGGGCTCCAATGGGTCAGTGCGCGTTGCTCGACAGATGGCTGATGAAAATCCTGATTGGGCCTTCCTCTATCAGTATGGAAATGACTCTAATCCACGAGCTCACTACGAAACCACGGGGCCAGAAATACTAAGGGACGTGCCAGACATATCGCATTTTGTCGCAGGGCTAGGAACCAGCGGAACCCTCATGGGCGTGGGTAGCTATCTAAAAGAGATAAAAAAGAGTGTTCAGATTTGGGCCGTTGAGCCTCCGTCCGGTGAAAACGTAGAGGGGCTTCGAAGTCTGGATGATGGTTTTGTACCGCCAGTGTTTGAGCGTTGGGGAGGACAAGACTTACTTGATCGCAAAATGATTGTGCGCCCTAGAGAGTCAATCGAATGTGCACGACTGTTGGTGAAGGAAGCTGGACTTTTTGCGGGTATCAGTTCTGGAGCTGCGCTGGCTGGCTGTCGCAAAGCTGCGGCGCGAATAGAAAGTGGCGTAATTGTTTTTGTGGTTTGCGATTATGGTTGGAAATATCTTTCGACTGGAGCTTGGACGAGTGACCTTGACTCGGCTACAGCAAGTACCGAAAAAATTATTTATTTTTAATCTTGATGCTCCATTGCTTTAGATCTTCGCAGAAAGCTTACGATTAGCTAGGTGAATAACTTTTTTGGCTACTGGATTTTGATGTTGGATGGAGTTAGCTGGAAATGAACGCTTTGTCTGTAACAGTGTTGGGTTGTTCCGGTACCTACGCAGCAGCTGGTGAAGCATGTAGCGGCTATCTTGTTCAAAGCGCTACAACAAGCTTGTGGGTCGATTGTGGCCCGGGGACGTTAGCGAATTTGCAGGAGCATGTTGATTTAGAGAATCTTGATGCGATTGTAGTTTCTCATCATCATCCCGATCATTGTGCAGAGCTACCGGTTGTGTACAACGCCGTTAAGTATTTTACTGAGTGTGCAACGCTAAAAATTCTAACAACAGTCGGAGTGCAACGGGTGACTGATTCATTTCACCCCGATGGTGACAGTTCAGATTTGTTTGAATGGGAAATAGTCGAAGACCGAGCAGTTTCTGTGGTTGGCGATATCATGATTCGTTTCTCTAGAACAGATCACCCTGTTGAGACGCTCGCTATGAGCTTCACATTGGGTGATAAATCAATTTTCTATACGGCTGACACAGGTCCGAATTGGTCATTGAGCAATCTTGGTCGAAATCCTTCTCTCGTCTTAGGAGAAGGAACTCTTACAGAAACAACGAACGATCTGCGAATACCTCATATATGTTGTAGCCACCTGGCGTCTGAAGCCTCTAAGGTTGAAGCTGACCGTCTGGTAGTGACACACATACCGCCGAACTCTGACAAGTCTGTTCATTTGGCTGAAGCGGAAATGGCTTTCAGCGGGATTGTTGACCTAGCAGCTACGGGATCTACCTTTACAGTGTGATGTGAATGAACAAGAAAGATTACTAATGCGTCCTGATGGAAGAAATAATGACGAACTAAGGCCTATTAATTTTCAGCGCGGTTTCACAGAGCAAACTCCTGGATCGGTTCTAGTCAGTTTTGGTAGAACTAAAGTACTTTGTACCGTTTCGATTGATGATGATGTCCCTCGATGGATGCGCGGTAAGGGCGAGGGCTGGGTTACAGCAGAATATTCGATGCTTCCAGGTTCGAGCCATGAACGCGTTAACCGCGAATCGAAAAAAGGTAAGCAAAAAGGCAGAACATTAGAGATTGAGAGATTAATAGGTCGTTCTCTGCGGGCGGTATGCGATATGAAGCTGCTGGGTGAACGAGAAGTGACGGTTGACTGTGACGTTTTGCAAGCCGATGGCGGGACGCGAACAGCATCGATATGTGGTGGTTTCGTGGCTCTGCATGATGCTTGTACCTCTCTAATGGAGCGTGGCCTGATTAAAGTTCACCCCTTGAAAGATTTTTGTGCAGCAATTTCGGTAGGAATTGTAGATGGAACTCCAAAACTGGATCTACCGTATGTGGAAGACTCGACCGCCTCTGTGGACATGAATGTAGTTATGACAGGCAGCGGGCGGTTTGTTGAAGTCCAAGGAACAGCCGAAGGGGATCCATTTGATCGGAGCGAGCTTGATACCTTGACTAGCCTTGCGGAAAAAGGAATTTCAGAGATCATAGCGATGCAGAAAGAAATCTTAGGGACGTTTAGTTGACAGGCTGCACATGCGATTAGTCATGGCTTCAGCTAATCCACACAAGGTCGAAGAAATCTCTGAGATCTTGGTTGGCTACCGAATAGATGAGCGACCTAAAGGCCTAGCGGATGTCGTGGAGAACGCGGAAACGCTCGAGGGGAACGCCCATTTGAAGGCCACTGCCGTATGTAACTTCTCGGGGGATGCTGCAGTCGCTGACGATACAGGGTTAGAGGTTGACTATTTAAACGGACTTCCTGGGGTTCGTAGCGCCCGCTTTGCGGGTGAAGATGCTACTGACATCGACAATTTGATGAAATTACTCAAAGCGTTGGAGGGGGTGCCAGAAGACCAACGGACGGCTCGTTTTAGGACTGTGGCGATGGTTGTCTTCCCAGATAAATCGGTGTTAAGGGCGCAAGGAGTGGCAGAAGGTTTTATTGCAAGATTACCTCGTGGAGAAAAAGGTTTTGGATACGACTCGATCTTTATCCCGGTAGAAGGAGATGGAAGATCTTTCGCTGAAATGGCTTCTGAAGAAAAACAATTGATTAGCCACCGTGGTAGAGCATTTCGCCAATTAGCACTATCGCTTTCGGCTAAATTTTAGCTACCAATGTCGAAGATCAATATTCCATTGGTCGACGACCTTCCCACCCCTAACTAAATGAAGAATTTCATGTTTAGCCATAGTTGGGTCAACATGAGCTGGAACAAGGGAAATTTGGTCGCCTACCTGTAATGGGGTAGTGGGGATAATATTTGTGTGTTCATCAGAACAAAACATTATTTCCCCATCCAGGTAGGTTGGGTTCCCATGGTCCATGCCCTGAGCTTTAAGACCAGCATCACAAACAACAAAATCTTTTGCTTTTGAGATAACAGTTGATTGTAAGAAAAGTGCTTGCTTGAAAGGTTGGTCGAGTTGTGAGGTGTACGCGGTATCCATTAGCACATAAGAACCTGCTTGAACTTCGTTGACCCAAGTATTGATTAAGTGAGTGCCTGTTCCTGCACCGGTGATCAGATCGCCGCCAACGAGCTCATGGGCGCTTAGGAGACGTTCCATGGCTCTATGAGTTAGATCTTGTCTTTTCTCTAGGTCCACTACACCCATTGCGTGTCCCTCATAGCCCATGACGCCGCGCACATTCATCCCTTTGGACCTAGCTAAGTCAGCTAAAAATGGGGCTTCTTCGACCTCGCAACCGCATCGAAACCCAACGCGTATGTCAATGACGCACTCATCTATTCCAGCTGCATGTGCAGCCAGAATAGTTTCCTCGCTATCTACTGCGATTGTTACCCGAGCGTCGCAGCGAGCCATAGCAGACAGTCTGAGAGGATCTAATAACTCGTTGGCTAAAAGAAGATCGGTACCGAGTCCTGCCTCTGCCAAACCAAGCACCTCTCGGGCCGTTGCACAGGTGAATCCCGTGTGGCCCAGCGCGTGCTGTCGAGCTGCTAACTGGGTCATTTTGTGCGCCTTGACGTGAGGTCTCAGCCGCGTTCCGGGAACCCGCTCAGCCATAGTCTGGAGATTCCATTCTAAATAATCGAGATCTGCGCATAGAGCCGGCGTTGAAACTTCTTCAATGTCCATGCAATAGAGTCTAGAACGACATCGGTCCTAACGCCGCGAGCGGATAACCTCCAAAGCATGCCTCTGATACATCCCGAACCAGCATTGTCCGCCGGCGCTCCTGCCGGACCAGGAGAAATCTACAACCGACTTCTCAACGATCGTATTGTTTTCCTCGGAACAGAGGTTGACGATGATATAGCGAATATTCTGTGCGCTCAGATGCTCTACTTGGAAGGTCAAGATCGCGAGAAAGACATTTGGCTGTATATCAATAGTCCAGGTGGGTCTGTCACGGCAGGTATGGCTATTTATGACACTATGCAGTTCCTTAGTTGTGATGTAGCTACCGTTTGTATGGGCTTGGGCGCATCAATGGGACAGTTCCTGCTAACAGCTGGTGCTAAAGGGAAGCGATACTGCTTGCCTCACGCACGAGTAATGATGCACCAGCCTTCAGGTGGAGTGCGCGGACAAGCCTCTGATATAGCGATTCAAGCTGAACAGATGTCTTACATCAAAAAGCTAATGGCTGAGATAATTGGTATGCATAGCGGCCAAGAAGTGGATCAGGTGACGGCCGACAGCGAAAGAGACCGATGGTTCACAGCTGAACAAGCCAAAAATTATGGCCTCTGTGACCACGTCATAGTGAAGCGCGGAGAAATTAACTAAGTGGATGTAACCTAGGGTCTCGGGCCTGGCGAACATGCGCGAGCCGTATAGGCATTAAATTTGTCTACAGCTGGGTAGAGAGATGCTGCAAAAGCCTGCTGTACTGCACTCAGAGCCGCAGCTCTTTCAAGTGGTTTGTCAAAGTCGCTTTTTGACACAGCATCTGCGAGAGAATTAATAAAAGCTGAAATAATAGCTGCGTCTTTTTGACTCTTATTTGGTGTCTCTGCCAAGACTTTGTTCATGAGATTAGCTGTTTGTTGGATAGCAAGGCGAACTTTGGTGTCGTCGTTTATCGAAATGTTGAGGCTTAAAGCATCGTTCAGCTGTAATTCTGAGATGGAGCGGCAGAAAGACTGTGTGCTAGGAGAATCATCGTTTCCGCAGCCGAAAGAGCTAAGAGCCAGTAGAAAAATCGATAATAGAAGCGAGGGTGATCTCAATCGACTTGGGCTTCAAGCGCTAGTTGTCGAAGGCTTTGAACTCCGAATTTGAGTCCTTGCTCATACTTGTACAGAGCACTTCCAGAAACAAGAACATTTGCGCCTGCGGCTGATGCGCCGGAAATAGTTGAGGATGAAATCCCTCCGTCAACTTCTATGTCGACATCATGTCCGCTAGTTGTAATCATTTGACGCAAAGCTCGAACCTTGGGCTCCATTGACTGAATGTATGCTTGTCCACCAAATCCAGGGTTGACAGTCATAACAAGAACCATGTCTAAAAGATCGAGGACATGTTCCACAGCATTCAGGGGCGTCGCAGGGTTGAGTGCAGCTGCTGGCCTGCAACCAAGCTCCCTGATAGCGCCTAGAGTTCTGTGGAGATGTGGGGTTGTTTCAACATGCACGATAATCATTTGACAACCTGCCTCCACATACGTGTGTAACAACTCGTCTGGGTTCGCCACCATAAGATGGGCTTCAAACGTTACATCAACATGAGGTCGGCAGGCTGCTATGACATCAGGTCCGAAGGTTAAATTTGGAACGAAAACTCCATCCATGACATCCCATTGGATGCGATCTACCCCGGCTTTTTCGAGGGCAATACATTCTTCTCCTAATCGAGAAAAATCTGCAGGAAGTACGGATGGAACGATTTCTATAGAGCGTGGCATGTTGTTGACCGTAGCCTGGTCAGAGTGCTTATGAGAGTCAACATTCATGATCTTGCAATTGGTGGTGATGGAGTCGGCCGTCTTAACGATGGCCGAATCGTATTCGTGCCAGGTTCAGCGTTGAACGATGAGCTGGAAATAGAACTTACGGAGCAGAAAGACAAATTCGCTAGAGGCGTCATTAAGAACATTTTACACCCTGGCGATGGTAGACGAGAGCCTCCGTGTGAGAACATTCGGCGTGGTTGTGGTGGTTGTGATTGGCAGCATTTGGATGAAGATGCTCAAGCTGAAGCAAAGATCTCTGTTGTTGAGTCAGCTTTGCGAAAGCTTCAACAAGAAGAAATTCCGGAGGTTGGCTACGTGTCGGGACCAAATTCTGTTGGATATAGAACGACCGTTCGTGTAGGCATCGAAGAAGGTCGGGCAGCTTATCGGGGCCGGTCATCTAACGACTTAGTGCAGGTGTCTGACTGTCTTGTAGCGCATTCGTCCATACAAGAGATCATTGCTGGAGGGTTCTTCGGAAATGCTGCTGAAGCGGTGATACGCGTCGGAAGTCGGACGGGTGATCGTTTGGTGCTGGGCGAGCCCTCGGCCGAAGGTTTCGTATTGCCTGAAGAAGTTCAAATAATCGGCCGTAATGAAGCTCGTAAAGGAAAAAAAGCGTTCATCACTGAAGAGGTAGCGGGTATTAATTGGCGTATCTCAGCCCAGTCTTTTTTCCAGAGCTCTCCGGAGGGAGCTGAAATGTTAGTTGCGCTTGCTGCGGAATGGCTGGATCAAAAAAATGCTGGTGAACGAGCCATGGTGGATCTTTACGCCGGGGTAGGGTTGTTCTCTGGGACGGTAGGAGACTGGTTCGACAAAGTAACGGCAGTCGAGTCGTCGATATCTGCGACTCTTGATGCAGAGCATAACCTGGGAGACCACGTAACCATTGTCCGCTCAAACGTAGAAAAATGGGTCCCAGAACTAGCAGACGTGGTGATAGCAGATCCACCTCGCGGAGGGCTTAAACAAGAAGCAGTAGATGTTATCTCTGCGACCAGAGCGCCGCATGTGATGCTTGTTTCGTGTGACGCTGGAGCCCTCAGCCGAGATTCCAGTTTGCTGCGAACTGCTGGATATCAGCTCGATCAGGTAGATGTGTTAGATATGTTTCCGCAGACAAGTCATGTTGAAGTAGTTACTGGGTGGATTCGTTATTAAAAAAGCCGGCGCCTGCAAAAGCAAGCACCGGCTCATCTATATAGCGGCTTATTACTTTTAGTTTAGGCGCTCAATAACCATGGCCATGCCTTGGCCTCCGCCTACACACATGCTCTCAAGACCGAAGGTCTTGTCAGAGTCAGTTAAACCGTTAATCAACGTTGTCATGATGCGTGCTCCCGTTTGACCAAATGGGTGTCCAAGCGCAATTGCACCACCATTCACATTGAGCTGGTTTACCATGTCGATTCCAAGTTCATCTGCCGAAGGTATTACCTGGGCAGCGAACGCTTCGTTAATCTCGACGAGATCAATGTCTTTTATAGTCATGCCAGCGCGAGCGAGCGCTTTCTTGATCGCTTCTATAGGTCCTAGCCCCATGATTTCAGGGTTGAGAGCTGAAACGGAACTAGAAATGATTCGCGCTAACGGCGTAATTCCGAGTTCTTCTGCTCTTTTCCGG
>CAJQGN010000268.1 GCA_905477545.1 uncultured Acidimicrobiales bacterium
AGGTGCCTTCTTAGCCGCCGCTTTCTTATTTTTTACTTCTCTAGTCATAACTCCCTACCCAAGTAATTGGGAACTCAAAAGGTGACGCATTATATGGCTAGATGGACGCAAAGCAACTCTCAGGCGAACAGGAAACTGAATAAGACGTTCTCGGCACCGCAATACGATACGCTAACTAATCGCATTGGCTGTCTAGGATCCACAATGAGCGACTCTTCAGATTCTCCTTATCCACAAGTTCCAAATCGGCCGGATTTTCCGGCTATCGAAGAGCGTGTACTCGCGCTTTGGGACAAAAATAAGAGTTTTGAAGAATCGGTTACTAACAGATTATCTGATAACGAATACGTCTTCTATGATGGGCCCCCCTTCGCCAACGGACTTCCGCACCACGGCCATCTCTTAACAGGCTTTGTTAAAGACGTCGTCCCTCGTTATCAAACAATGCGTGGCAAAAAAGTTGAACGAAGATTCGGCTGGGATTGCCATGGACTACCTGCTGAAATGGAAACCGAACAAGAACTAAATGTTAGTGGGCGAGCTGCTATCAATGATTACGGAATCGAAAACTTCAACGCTCAATGCCGTAAATCAGTCCTTCGTTACACGAGTGAGTGGGAAGAAACCGTGACCCGTCAGGGGCGCTGGGTAGATTTCAATAACGACTACAAGACAATGGACTTGCCCTACATGGAATCAGTCATGTGGGCATTTAAACAGCTTTGGGACAAAGGTCTTATCTACGAGGCATTCCGTGTCATGCCCTATTCATGGGGGGCTGAAACACCACTCTCTAATTTTGAAATTCGCCTTGATGACTCAACAAGGCCAAGGCAAGACCCAGCTGTAACAGTGGGTTTCGAGCTGGAAAGTACTCTTTTCGGTTATGAGTCGCTTCAGGTCCTGGCTTGGACTACAACTCCTTGGACATTACCTTCAAATTTAGCGCTAGCAGTAGGAGCTAAAATTGATTACTCAATCATCTCTAGTAATGACAACAACTATCTCATTGGGACAGAGACTCTTTCAAAGTACGAAGTTGAACTAGGTAATTACTCTGTTCTCAAAACTGCAAAGGGCTCCGAACTGGTCGGGCTCCGATACAAACCACTATTCCCATTCTTTGCGGAACGAGATGACGCTTTTCGGATCCTTTCAGCTGATTTTATTGATACTGCTGAAGGCACCGGCGTTGTTCACATGGCGCCGGGATTCGGAGAGGATGATCAACTTGTCTGCGAATCCAATGGCATACCAATAGGGTCTGTCGTTCCCGTCGATGACAAGGGGTGTTTCACCGATGATATTGCTAACTGGGCTGGTCTAAACGTTTTCGACGCAAACCCAGAAATCATCAAAGAACTAAAAAATAGAGACCGCATACTGCGACACGAAACCTACGAACACAATTATCCACACTGCTGGAGAACAGACACCCCTATCATCTATAAAGCCATTTCATCGTGGTATGTAAAGGTCACCGATATACGAGATCGCCTCCAAGACATAAATCAAGAAATTAATTGGGTTCCAAACCATGTCAAGGACGGACGCTTCGGACAGTGGCTCGCAGGTGCAAGAGATTGGTCAATTAGCCGAAACAGATTTTGGGGATCTCCAATCCCAATATGGATGAGTGACGACCCAAATTATCCGCGCACAGACGTCTACGGCAGCCTCGATGAAATTGAAAACGATTTTGGCACCAGACCAGCCGACTTACACCGACCGTACATAGACGACTTAACACGAGCTAATCCTGATGACCCAACCGGTAACAGCACTATGCGCAGGGTTCCTGAGGTACTAGATTGTTGGTTTGAATCAGGCTCTATGCCTTTCGCTCAGGTCCATTACCCATTCGAGAACAAAGACTGGTTCGAAGACCATTTCCCAGCAGATTTCATTGTTGAATACATCAACCAAACGCGCGGCTGGTTTTACACTCTGCATGTTTTAGCCGGAGCGTTGTTTGACAGACCCGCTTTTCAAAACGTTATCTGCCATGGGATTTTACTTGCTGAGGATGGAAATAAGCTCTCGAAACGTCTCAGGAACTATACGGAGCCGTCTGCCATTTTTAATCACCAAGGTTCAGATGCTCTCAGATGGTACCTGATGTCAACCAACATAGTCAGAGGCGGCGATACTCGCATTTCTGATAGCGGTATAGACGACGTAACTCGTCAGGTCCTAATACCTATCTGGAATGCTTATTCATTTTTCACGTTGTACGCCAATGTAGATAACTACGCAGCCTCCAATCGTGTCGATTCCACCAATGTTCTAGACAGGTATCTACTTGCCAAAACGCGCAATCTAGTAGAACAAACCACTGAAGCTCTTGATGCCTATGACTTACCCGGGGCAGCTTCCGAGATACAATCTTTTATTGACGCCCTTAACAACTGGTATATTCGCCGCAGCCGAGACAGATTTTGGGGTACGGGAAAGGAACAACCTGCTATTGGCGATCCCGATGCGTATGACACCTTATTTACAGTGTTAACCACTCTTGCTCGAGTCTCTGCGCCATTTCTTCCCATGGTTATGGAGGAAATATACGGCGGACTCACAGGTGGGAAAAGCGTTCATCTAGAAGACTGGCCAAACCCGCAAGACCTTCCTTCCGATAATGCGCTCGTTGTAAACATGGACAAACTCCGAGATGCTGCTTCGACTGGCTTACGACTGCGAGAAGACGCTGGATTGAGAGTCCGACTTCCCCTCAATACTGCTACTCTGGCGGGCAAAGGCGCTGAGGACCTGTTAGAGATCAGTAGCTTGCTGGCCGAGGAACTTAACGTTCGGCAAATTGTTTTGACCAATGAAATAAACGAACACGCGTCGATAATGCTTAAACCTAATGGCCAAATGTTAGGCCCAAGGTTAGGTAAAAATGTTCAGAAGGTTTTCCAGGCGGCGAAACAGGGAAAATGGACTCGGTCTGACGCTGGAGTCGTAGCTATAGCCGACGAGTATTTGCAACTAGGCGAATACGAGTTGCTTCTCGAACCGGTAGATTCACGAACAACGGCTGCTTTAAAGACAAATGATGTGGTCGTAATCTTGGATGTAAACGTAACTCCGGAACTTCATGCTGAAGGCGCTGCGCGAGATCTCATAAGAAGCATCCAACAAGCGAGAAAGGACAGCGACCTCAATGTCACAGATCGGATTCACGTTGAGATCACATGGAGTCCCGACAACCTTGTCGACATTAAAACTCATGCAGACACTATTTCGGAGGCCGTTCTTGCTGATTCTTTAAACTGGCTGCCTGGTAACGAGGAACCATCAGTTACCGTTGAAACAACTATCTGACAGTATTTTACTTTTGTGCTTTTTGCTCCGAGCTTTTAGCAATTAATTCAGCGAAGAAGGGGTCCTCTGCTTGATCTGCCTCATCCGGTTCAGTTTCATCGAGAGATTCTTTGGCCTCTAAGGCATCAGGATCATCATCTTGAGCAACTCCACTAATTACTGGAACATCTTCAGAGCTTATACTTTGCGAGATAGCCAGATCTTTCGGAGAAACTCCCGATATCACAGGTTGCTCGTCCTGAGAAGTGTTTGACTCCCCGCCGAGATCTCTGGCAATGTCTCCAAGTGCGCTTCGCCTACTTTCGATAAGCCCTGCTAGCTCTTCCGCTTCTTTACGACGCTCAGAAGCCCTGATTTCAAGCTCTTGAAGTTCTGATTCAAGTTGCGATCGACGAGAACCCTCCATCTCAACAGCGGCCTGCCCAGCTTCGGCCACAACAATGTCTACTAGAAGATCAGCAACCTGTTCTCGTGTCGCCGCTATGACATCGTCTACAGCACCAGCAGCAGCAGAACGAGTTAACTGAACTAGCTCAGCCATACGTTGACTCTCAGCCGAAGTTGGGCTCAATGGGACAACTGGACCTTGTGTTCTTGAGATCGCAGTGCCATCTCCACCAAGTGCTATTTGCGGAGCCGCTGAACCAACGGCGACACTGTTACGTTCAAGCTCAGTAATTCGAGAGCTAACATCTTCAAGGCGGTCTTGAAGGTCAGTAAGCCCCATAGCGACTCGTAACAAAAAGTCATTAACGGCGGTTCTATCGTATCCACGAAATTTTTCGGGAAACTGTTGCGTCTCGAGTAAACGGGGGGTCAACTTCATGATGTCATCATAGTAATCAATTCAAACCCGCGAAGCGCTTTATTAGACCTACCCACATTTAAGAATTGTTCCCATCAAAACTGTTTGAATTAGAATCAGCACGATAATTGGTGAAAGGTCCAGGGACATTCCGCCTAGACGCAACGGCGGCAGCGCCCGTCTCAGAGGGCCCATAACAGGCTCCGTTATCCGAACTAAAATCACGCGTACTGTTGCGACAGGACTGTTTCCAGCAATCGGAATCCAACTAAAAATGATTCTCCCAAAGATTGCCAAGACAAATAAATTACAAATGGTGCATAAAATAGTGATCACAAAGTTCCAAACCAATAAGGGCTTGCGCCTAAAAAACAGATTAATTAATAATGCAGCCCACGCTCTTGAAGGCGTTCGCGTTCTTCCTCAGCAAGACTCACGTTAGATGGGGCAAGCAGATAAACCTGATCCGCTACTTTTTCCATATTTCCGTTGAGCGCATAACAAAGACCACTCGTAAAATCGATTAGTCGTCGGGCGAGATCTCGATCGGCCGCTTGAAGGTTTATTATCACTGGCTGATCAGCTTTGAACCGGTCGGCAACCTGCTGAGCCTCATTGAATGACCGAGGAGCTACCACATGCGGTTTAGCACTAGAGATCGGGATTGTCCGAACAGACCCTGTTGACGTGATACCCGCCGCAGGAAAGTTACTTCCTTGCCCAACATTAGAGTCCACACTCGAGTCATGAGAGCTATTATTTCGCGGGCTGGTTACCACCGTGACTGCACCTTCTCCCCTTTCTAGTTCAGCAGACGTGAATTGCGCATTCGCCTGTTGACTGTTTAGATCGTCGTAGTCCTCATCTGGACCGAGACCCAAATAAAGCATTGCTTGTCGCCACATTGAAGCCATCGGACCTCCTTCTAACTCCGAGGGTATCGCGCTTGGAGCCTTGTTAGCGTGCACCGAAGAGAGCAGTTCCAACTCTTACCATTGTGCTCCCAGATTTAATCGCAATCTCAAGATCACCGCTCATGCCAATCGACCTCTCTGCTAGTCCGTGCGTGTCAGCAAAAGCGCACAATTCTCGGAAAGATTTTTCGATCACTAATGGCGATTCACGAGGGGCAATCGCCATACACCCAATAGTTTGCAAGCCAGCACCGATAGCACTCTCGAGCAGCGCCGTCGCTTTATCTAACCCGCATCCGCCTTGAGTGCTTTC